>DATHPT010000353.1:0-29692 GCA_035483615.1 Solirubrobacteraceae bacterium
CGGCCAACCGCGGTCACGACGTCGTGATCACGCCGACCCAGGTCCTGGGTCGCAACAGCGGCTCGGAAACGACGCCGATCACCGAGGCGATGCTCGCCCAGGTGCGCGCCACCCCTGGTGTCAGCCAGGCCTCCGGCTCGATCTTCTCGCCCGGCACGTTCCTCGACGTGAGCCGCAAACGGCTAACCAAGGGCGGGGCGCCCGCTTTCGTGGCTTCCGAGGTACCCCCGCGCTTCAACTCATTCACGCCGGTTCAAGGCCGCTTCGCCACGGGCCCTGACGAACTCGCGATCGACGAAGCCACCGCTGAGCGCGCCAAACTGAAGGTTGGCCAGCAGATGCTCGTCGCGGGCGGCTCCGCGCCGGCCAAGCGCTACACGATCGTCGGCGTCGTCAAGTTCGGCGGCGGCGCCTCCTTCGGCGGCGCGGGCATCGCGGTCCTCACGCTCCCCGAGGCCCAGCGCGTCGTCGGCGAGCGGGGTGCCTTCGACCAGATCGACGTGGCCGGCAAGCCAGGCGTCACGCCCGGCGATCTGCGCGACCGCTTGCGCGCCGTCCTGCCGCGCACGGTGGACGTGCGCACCGGCACCGAACAGGCCAGCCACGACACCTCCGAACTGGAAAGCAACCTCAGCTTCCTGCGCACGTTTCTGCTCGTGTTCGCCTACGTGTCCTTGGTGGTGGGCGCCTTCATCATCTTCAACACCTTCTCGATCACCGTCGCCCAGCGCACGCGCGAGTTCGGGCTCTTGCGCACGCTCGGCGGCTCACGCTCTCAGATCATGCGCGCGGTCGTCTACGAAGGCTTCCTCTTGGGGACCGTGGGGGCGGTGCTCGGACTGTTCGGGGGGCTCCTGCTCGCGCCCGCGCTCGACCAGCTGTTCAAGGCCTTCGGCGCCGATCTGCCCGACAGCGGCACGGTGCTCGAGACGCGCACGATCGTCGTCTCCTTGGTGGTGGGCATCGGCGTGACCGTGCTCGCCGGCCTCGCACCCGCGATCCGCGCCACACGCGTACCGCCGCTTGCGGCGATGCGCGAGGGCATCGGCATACCGCCACGACCCTTGCCCACCAAGCGCCAATTGATCGCTCGCTTCCTGATCGGGATCGTCGTGGTCCTAGTTATTGCGGCCGTGACCGGGGGGCGTGCTCTGGGGCTCGTGCTCTTGATCGCTTGGTCTCTGCGAGCCGTGAGATTGGGGGTGCGCTTGCGGCGTGGAGGCGAGCGCCCGGTGCGTCACTACCGCATAGTCCCGGCCTTGGCGCGAGCGATCGGCTCGCTGATCGCCTGGCGGGGCATCACCGCTCGCCTGGCTCGCGAGAACTCGATCCGCCAGCCCGGCCGCACGCTCACCACGGCCGCCGCGCTCACGGTGGGGTTGGCGCTCGTCACCCTGGTGGCGGTGCTCGCCGACGGCACCAAGGCCACGATCGACCGGGCGGTCAGCCGCTCGTTCGCGGGCAACCTGATCGTCGAGAACTCCCAAGCGGGCAACGAAGCCGGGATACCCGCCTTGGTGGCGCCTGCGCTGCGGCGTGTCCCGGGAGTGGCTGTCGTGACACCAGTCGGGTTCACCATCGGACGCTTGCACGGCAGCAGCAGCAACGCCTCGATCACCGCGATCGAACCCGCGACCTTCGGCCGTGTATACCGCGTGGAATGGAAGCAAGGCTCGAATGCCACGCTGCTGGCGCTCGACAACAGCGGCACGATCGTCGCCAAGGAATACGCGAAATCGCACAAATTGAAGGTCGGACAAACCATCTCTTTGTTGACTCCCACCGGCCGCCACGTGTCGTTGAAGGTGATCGGCATCGCCTCCGACAACGCGCGCCTGCTCGGCAACATGACCCTCTCGCTCTCACTCGCACGCCAAGCGTTCGGACTGCGCGAAGATGCCGTCGACTTCCTCGCCTACCAGAAGGGCTACAGCGACGCCCAGGTGCAGCCTGCCGTCGACAGGCTCTTGGCAAGCCAGTTCCCCCAGGCGCGCTCGCGCACCGCCGCCCAGTTCAAGGCCGACCAGACCAACCAGATAAATACCTTGCTCGCGCTCATCTACGTGCTCTTGGCCTTGTCTGTGATCGTCTCCTTGTTCGGGATCGTCAACACCTTGATCCTCTCGATCTACGAGCGCACGCGCGAGCTGGGGATGATGCGCGCGATCGGCACCTCCCGTCGCCAGGTGCGCCAGATGATCCGCTACGAGTCGGTCATCACCGCGCTGATCGGGGGCGTGTTCGGGCTCGTGATCGGCGTCGTGGGCGCGGTCCTGATCACCACCTTCACCCTGTCCGGCTCGGGCTATGTGCAGTCGTTCCCGATCGGCACGCTGCTGATTCTCCTCGTGATCGCCGCCCTGGCCGGTCTGCTCGCCGCTCAGCTGCCGGCCCGGCGGGCCGCCCGCCTGGACATGCTGCAAGCGCTGGCGAGCGAGTAGGTCCATACAGCTAAGCTGCCGGAACGATGGCCACCGAGACAGCCCCCGAGTCGACCGATCCAGAGCTGCAGGCCAGCGCTTGGGATCTCGACCCGCTCGTCGACGGGAAGGGTCCAGACGGTGCGCGGGCGCAGCTGACCGAAGCGTTGGAGCGCTCGCGTGCGTTCGCAGAGGCCTACGCCGGCAAGCTGAGTGAGCTCGACAGCGGTGGCCTCGAGCAGGCGATGCGAGAGCTGGGGGCGGTCCAGGAACTGGTCGGCCGCGCCGGCACCTACGCCGGGCTGTTGTTCTCGGTTGACACGGCCGATCCGGCGAGCGGCGCCCTGCTGCAGGAAGTCCAGGAGCGGGGGACCGAGATCGAGACCACCCTGCTGTTCTTCGAGCTGGAATGGGCCGCGCTCGCGGACGAGCAGGCGGAGAAGCTGCTGGAGGACGATCGCCTCGGGTTCTGTGCCCATTACATGCGCAACGCGCGTCGCTACCGCGAGCACCTGCTGAGCGAACCCGAGGAGAAGATCCTCGCCGAGAAGTCGGTCACGGGTGCGAGCGCCTGGTCACGCCTGTTCGACGAGTTGACCTCTGCGATCGAGGTGCGCCTGCCAGGCGCCAAGAGCGGGGCCGATGGAGCCGCGGGCACAGGGGCGCCATCGCCCGGCGACGCGGCAAAGCACGACGGCCCAACGGCCGTAGAGACCGTCGCCCTGGACGTCGCTCTCAGCCGCCTCGCACTGCCCGACCGTGAGTTGCGGCGCACCACCGCCGAGGCCGTCACCGAGGCGCTGGCGCCGGGTCTGCGCACGCGCGCCTTCCTGTTCAACACGCTGCTGGCCGACAAGGCGACCGACGACCGACTGCGACGCTATCCGGGCTGGCTGGCCGCCCGCAACCTCTCCAACGAGGCAAGCGACGAGTCGGTGGCGGCCCTGATCGAGGCGGTCCGCGCGCGCTATGAGCTCCCGCGTCGCTGGTATCGCCTGAAGGCGCGGCTACTGGGCGTCGAGCGGCTTGCCGACTACGATCGCATGGCGGCCGTCACAGAGGACGAGGTGACCTACTCGTTCGCCGAGGCCCGTGAACTCGTGCTCGACTGTTACGGATCGTTCTCGAGCGAGCTCGGCACGGTCGCCAAGCGCTTCTTCGACGGGCGCTACATCGACGCGCCCGTGCGTCCCGCCAAGCGCGGGGGAGCTTTCTGCGCCTCGGCGGTGCCCTCGGCGCATCCCTATGTGATGCTCAACTACACCTCGCGCAGGCGCGACGTGCTTACGCTGGCCCACGAGCTCGGCCACGGAGTGCACTTCGCGCTGGCTGCCGGCCAGGGAGTCTTCCACCAGGGGACTCCGCTGACGCTCGCTGAGACGGCCTCCGTATTCGGCGAGACGATCGTGTTCGGGCGTCTGCTCGAAGCCGACAGCTCGCCCTCCTCGCGCCTGGCCCTGCTCGCCGAGAACATCGAGGGGGCGCTGGCTACCGTGTTTCGCCAGGTCGCGATGAATCGCTTCGAGGACTTGGTGCACACTGCGCGCCGTGAGCAGGGAGAGCTGTCGGTCGAGCGTTTCGGCGAGCTGTGGTTCGAGAGTCAGGAGGAGATGTTCGGCGACTCGGTTGAGATCACCGAGGGCTACCGCTCCTGGTGGTCCTACATTCCGCATTTCATCGGCTCCCCCGGCTATGTCTACGCTTACGCTTACGGCCAGCTGCTCGCACTGTCGGTCTATCAACGCTACGAGCAGCGCGGTGAGGAGCTGGTGCCGCGCTATCTGGAGCTGTTGGCCGCCGGAGGCTCGCGCTCACCGCAAGAGCTGGGTCAGATCGTCGACATCGATCTAGCCGATCCTGGCTTCTGGGATGCAGGTCTCGACCTCGTCGAGCGTCAGCTGCAGGCGGCCGAAGAAGCCGCCCGCGACGCTGGCCGCGTTTAGATCAGCAGCAGAGCAGATGGCCGAAGAGGCGACGCCGGCCGCGTTTAGATCAGCAGCAGACGAAGAGGCGCTACCCTGGCCGCGTCCAGATCAGCTGTAGCGGCCGAAGGCGCGCGACGCTCCCTCTAGAGCGCCTTCCCGTTGGCGGTCAGCTGCACCTCGATATTGCCCCGCGTCGCGTTCGAGTACGGGCAGACCTGGTGCGCCGCTTCTACGATCCGAGCGGCCTGCTCGGAATCCTCGACCTGAGGCAGGCTCACGTCGAGCGCCACAGCCAGCTTGAAGCCGCCGCCCTCAGTCGGCAGCAGGCTGACGCGACTGTCGATCGAGACGTCCCCGACCTCGGCCCGCTCACGGCGGCCCACCACCCCGATCGCACCCTCGAAGCAAGCGGCGTAGCCGATCGCGAACAGCTGCTCGGGGTTGGTGCCGCCGCCGTCGCCCCCAAGCTCGGATGGGGTTCGCAGATCGACCTCCAGCGCGCCATCGCTGCTGCGGCCGTGACCCTCCGCTCGCCCTCCGGTAACGGTCGCCTGCGCGGTGTAGAGCACCTTCGCCATCATGCCTCCGATCGTCGTGGACGCCAGGCTGCAAGCCTAGCCACGTGGATGCCCGCCCTCAACCGGACAGCCCGCAAACCGGCATGTCGGCCCAGTCTCGGCCCAAGCAGTCCCCGGCCCTCGCGTGGACCGGCGATTGTCGAGGCGATGACTGTGATCATGTCGTACAGGCGGGTAGCACTGCCTATTCAGAAGACCCATAACGGAGGTTGCAGAGATGAAGATCGGGCGATTGCTGTTGAGGCTGGTGGTCGGTGGGCTGTTCGTCGGGCACGGGACCCAGAAGCTGTTCGGATGGTTCGGTGGTCAGGGCCTCGATGCGACTGCCCAGGGATTCGAAAAGCTTGGCCTGCATCCGGGCCGGCGCAATGCGATCGCAGCCGGCAGCGCAGAGGCCGGCGGCGGAGCGCTGCTCGCGGTCGGGCTCGCCACACCCCTGGCCTCCTCCGTTCTGATCGCAACGATGCTGACCGCGATCTACCGGGTGCACGCAAAGAACGGCCCCTGGGTCACCAACGGTGGCTACGAGTACAACCTGGTGCTGATCGCCGCCGCGCTCGTGCTCGCCGAGGCCGGCCCCGGCGAGCTGTCGCTCGATGCCATCAGGGGACAGGAGCGCTCGGGCTCCCATTGGGCCATCGCCGCGCTGAGCGCCGGTTTGCTGGGCGCCGTCGGCTCCCACCTGGCGTCTGCGGCCCATCCGGCGCCGGCCGAGGCGAGCGCCACGGCCGCTACGGGCGCCGCCACGGAGGGATCGTGAGGAGCCCGTCTTCTGAGCTCATCGCGTTGCAGGGCCTGAAGGACCGGGCCTGACGGCTGGGGCGGAACGAGCGTACCTGCTGGCTCTGGACCTCGGGAGCGCGAACATCGTTTCGGAAAGTGATCCCCATCACCGCCCGGCGCGCCGTGGCACGCGCGATGATCGCCTCCGCCACGGCTGCCGTATCGACCGCGTATTGCGAGTCGAGCACGAGTTCCCGGAGTTGCCGTATCTGTCGCTGCATCGCTGTCGTAGGTATCGGCAACCTGCCCAGGCGGTTCACGCTCTCGCTCCCGATCAGACGAGTGTTTGAGTCGCCCAATGCAACGCGGTCGCGAACCGGGCCGGAGAGGCCGAGTCGAGTGAGGTCGACCCTCTTTGATGGCGCGCTTGGCATGGCGCATGTGCGGGTAGCCATATCAGCAGCCCGGTCCCGGGCCCTACCGTGGCGCTGCGGCGCCTCCAGAGGAGAGAGATATGGCCGAGCTATCCACCGGCGCCCAGAAGCTGATCCAGTATCTGAACGAGGCCTATGGTCTTGAGAAGCGCCTGGAGACGGCGCTGGAGGCGCATATCGCGATGACGGCCCAGGCCGCCTACAAGAAGCGTTTGAAGCAGCACCTCTCGGAAACGAAGCGCCATGGCCGCGAGGTCAAGAAACGGGTCAAGGAGCTCGGCGGCGTAGCCGCGACGATCGACGCGCCCGGGCCTGCGCCGGTCGCCGAGGCCGCCCAGGCGGTTCTCAGCCGCGCCCAGAAGGCGGCGGCCCTCGCCCAGGGCCCTCTGCACGCGCTGCGGGGCACCGGCGAGGAGGAGAAGCAGCTGAAGAACGCCAAGACCGAGTACGCGAGCGAGTCCGAGGAGATCGCTACCTACACTGCGATCGAGACGCTTGCCGAGGCGCTTGGCGACCGCGAGACCCAGCGACTTGCAAGAGCGATCCGCCGCGATGAGGAGCGGATGCGCTCCTACCTCGAGAAGCAGATTCCGAGGCTGACGAAGGCGGTCGCCAAGGCGGAGATTCCCGCCTCCCAACGTAAGACCGCTGCTCGCGCGAAAAGGGCCTCTACGCGAGGAAAGAGGGCGAGGAGCGCTCAAGCAAGCGCCAGCCGCGCCTGAACACCCACTCGCTCAGAGCAGCCCCAGCGCGCTCCCCACACCATGCACCAGGTTGAAAAGCGGCTGGGGGACCACCCCGAAGAAGATCGTGGCGGCGCCGGCCAGCATGGCTACGAACACCACCTCCGGCTGCGGTGAGGATCCGCTCGTAGGTGAAGCGTCGCCCGTGGAGCCGGCAGGTGGGCCGCCGCCTGACAGAAGGCCGTGTGTGGGGCGTCTGGCGCTCGCGGAAAGGCCACCGCCTGCGGGCAGGTCGTCGCTGTCCGGCTCCTCGTCCAGCTCCGGGGAGCCTCCGGCGATCACGGGCATCGCGCCCGTCGGCGCGGCCTTGGCGGGCGCCGCTGCGGAGCCCGTCCACATCGTGGCGATCACCGGCAGGTAGTAGCCCAGCGAGATCATCGAGCCGATCACGATCACCACTCCCAGCCACGTGTATCCGCCCGAGACAGCGGCGTCGATCAGGTAGAACTTGCCGATGAAACCGGCGGTCGCCGGGATGCCCGCGAGCGCCAGCATCGAGATCGTCATCGGCCACGCCAGCCACGGACGCTCGCGTCCCAGACCGGCCATCGCCTGGACGCTGTCGCCGAGATCGGTCTCGCGCTCGCGCACCACGATCACCGCGAAGGCCGCCATGTTCATGAACAGGTACACGGCGAGATAGAACACCGTCGCCTGAGCCCCGAGCCGGGTTGAGACGACCACGCCGGTAAGGATGTAGCCGGCCTGGGCCACCGAGGAATAGGCGAGCATCCGCTTCAGCGAGGACTGTCCGAGCGCGCCCACGTTGCCCACCACGATCGTGATCGCCGCCAGCGCGGCGAGCGCGGGGCCCCAGCTCGCGTGAGCTTCGATCAGCGCGACGTCGAACAGGCGCAGCGCCACACCGAGCGCCGCGACCTTTGTGGCGACCGCCATGAACGCGGTGATCGGCGTCGGAGCTCCCTCGTACACGTCGGGCGTCCACTGATGAAACGGCGCCACCGACGCCTTGAAGGCAAGGCCGCCGACGCACAGCGCGATCCCCGTCAGGAGCATTGCGTTGCTCGCCAGGCCATGCGCTTCGATCGCGTGGGCGATCGCCGCGAAGTCGGTGGCGCCGGTCGCGCCATAGAGCAGCGCGATCCCATACAGCAGGGTGGCCGATCCGACCGAGCCCACGATCAGGTACTTCAGTCCCGCCTCGAGCGAGTGCTCGTTGCGCATTTCGGTGGCGCACAGCACATACAGCGGGATCGACAGGAGCTCCAGCCCGAGAAACAGGGCGACCGTGTTCTGAGCCGCACCAAGCAGCGCCATGCCACCGATCGTGGTCAGCAGCATCGCGTGCAGCTCGCCATGAGCCGCTTCCTGGGCGGCCCGCGAGCGCCAGGCAAGCAGGACGGTCGCCATGCCACCGCCGATCAGGATCAGGTTCAGGGTGAGCGACAGGCGATCGACCTTCAGCGCACCCGCGACCACCGACTCGGGAGTGTTCCAGCGCCAGATCGTCAGTCCCAGCGCCGCCCCCAGCGCCACGAGGGCCAGCGCCGGCACCAGCTGCTCGCGCGCCCACCGCGAGCCGAGCAAGCCCACGAGCAGCACCACGATCGCCCCACCGAACAGAGCCAGCAGCGGCGAGAGCGCCGCGAAGTCGACATGCGGGCCTTTCAGGTGAGCGCTGGCGAGCACCGGCGCGACGATCGTGCTCATCGGCCGCCGCCTTCGTTGGATCCTTCATAGCCAGCTTCCGCGGAAGCGCTCTGGGATGAGCCGCCCGCCGCTCCGGCCGCTTCCTGGGTCCCGGCCGCTTCCCGAGCTCCGGCCGCTTCCCGAGCTTCGGCTGCTTCCTGGGTCCCGGCCGCTTCCCGAGCCACGGTTTCGCCCGGCGAGACCGGAGCGCTCAGCGTGACACTCGCCGTGATCGGCGCCAGCGCGGCATGCGCAGCCGCCACCGACCCCGCGGTCGAGTCTTCGGTGCGCTTCAGCGCCCCCTGGGGGTAGAGCGCGAGGAACACGATCACCGCGAGCAGCGGCACGAGCACCAAACCGTCCGTCAGAGTGATGTCGCGCGATTTCACGCTCTCCCCGACCCGGTTGTGCATCGCCCGGATGAACAGCCGCAGCGCGTACACGCTCGCCATCGCCACGCCCGTGAACGCGATGATCGCGATCGCGAGCTTGGCTTTGAACACGCCCAGCAGGATCAGGAACTCGCCGGCGAAGTTGGCTGAGCCCGGCATCGCGAGCGTGGCGAGCGCCACCACCAGGAAGATCGTGGCGAGCAATGGCGCCCGGAACGCGATCCCGCCCATCTCGCGGATGTCCTGGGAGCCGCCCGCGCGCTGCGCCAGCAGGGCGATGATGAAGAAGATCGGCGCCACCACCAGGCCGTGGTTGACCATCTGCAGCAGCGCGCCCTGGGCGCCCTGCGGGTTCAGGGCGAAGATCCCGAGAGTGATGAAGCCGAGCTGGGCGACCGAGGAGTAGCCGGCGATCAGGCGGGCGTCGGTCTGGGTGAAGGCGATCGCCGACCCGTACAGGATCGAGGCGAGCGCGATCAGCAGCATCAGCAACTGGAAGTGGGCGGCAGCCTGCGGGAACAGCGGCAGCACGATCGCCAAAAAGCCATAGGCGCCGACCTTCGACAGCACCCCGGAGAACACCATCAGCACCTCGATTGGCATCGCCCGGTAGCCATCCGGCATCCAGCCGTGCAGCGGGAACGCCGGCATCTTCACGAGGAAGGCGGCGGCGAAGAACAGGAAGATCCACTCCTGTGAGCCCCGGCTCAGCGGCAGCCCCTGCAACTGGGAGAGCACGAACGTGATGTGACCCCCGTTCTGCTGGCCGGCGAGCACGCCCGTGGCAATCGCGGCCGCCAGCATCAGCAGCGAGCCGACCAGCGTGTAGATCACGAGCTTGATCGTGGCTTTCACCCGATCGGGCCCGGGGGTGCTCGGGTCGCCCATCAGCATCAGGAAGTAGAACGGGATCAGCATCAGGTCGAAGAACGCCACGAACAGCGCCAGGTCCTGGGCCAGGAACGCGCCCAGCACGGCCGACTCGGCCAGCATCAGATGGAAGTAGAAGAGCTTGGGACGCTCCCACGAGCGCAGGTTCGACGCGAGGACCGCGGCGAAGAACAGCAGCGCGGTGAGCCCCACCAGCAGCACGTTCAGGCCGCTGACGCCGAGCTTGTAGTGGATCCCCAGTTCGGAGATCCACACGACGTCGGTCACGTCCTTCAGCCCATGCGACCCGGGCCCATACTGGACGATGTAGGCGATCGCCAGGCCAAGCGCCGCGGTCGCACCGGCGAGTGCGATCAGACCCGGGGCGCTCCACCGGCGCACAGCCGCCTCCGCGGCGGCGGGCGACCCGGCGCTCGTCCCGCCAGGCCCGGCGCTCGTCCCGCCAGGCCCGCCGGGCGACCCGACGCTCGCCCCAATCGGCGCGCCGCGCCAGCCGGCGCTCAGCAGCGCCCCGAGCAGCCCGCAGACGGCAGGCAGCCATATGAGTATCGAAAGCGCGGGCATCTCAGCGGCTCACGTCTGCAGCAGGAAGTAGAGGCCGAGAGCCGCCACGCCCAGCACAACCAGGGCGGCGTAGTAGCGCAGCAGTCCGCTCTGCACCCCACGCACCGAGGCAGAGCCTGCGCGCACCAGCGAGGTGGCGCCGCCCACGAGCGCGCCATCGACGAACACCCGCTCGAACGTGTTGTTCGCAAAGCGTCCGGCCGCCCCAAACGGGCGCACAACGAGCGCGTCGATCAGCTCGTCGAAGTACCACTTGTTGACAAACAGGCTGTAGAGCGGCTTGAAGCGGGTGCGTGCGGCGAGCGCTATCGAGGGCTGCTTGACCCAGATGCGGTAGGCGATCGCGATGCCGCTCAGGCCGAGCAGCGTGCCGAGGACCAGACCGAACCACAGCAGGCCGTCGCGCGTGTGCACCGTGTACAGCGAGGAGCCCGCGAAGCTCGGTTCCAGGAACGTGGTGACCACGTCGTCCACGTTCGGGATCTGCACGAGCCCGGCGCCGACCGCGCCGACCGCGAGGATCCCCATCGCCACCCGCATCGGCAGATGGCGCTCGGCGATCGCGTGCGTTGGTCCGGGGAAGCCGACGTCGGTGTCCTCGACTTCGCCGGTCGCAGGGTTGGTCGGCTCGGCGGCATGGTGCAGGTGGCCGCCTTCGAGCTCCTTCGCCTCTTCCACCGGGTCGCCGTAGAAGGCCCGGAAGATCATCCGGAACGTGTAGATCGCCGTCATGAACGCGCCGACATAGCCGAGCACGTACAGCGCCCAGTGCCAGCCGCCGCGCTCGCCGGTGACCAGCAGGATCTCGTCCTTTGAGAAGAAGCCCGAGAACGGCGGGATCCCCGACAGGGCCAAGCCACCGATCACAAAGCAGGCGAATGTGAACGGCATCGCCCTGCGGAAGCCTTTCATCTTCTCCAGCGACTGCTCGCCGCCCATCGCGCCGATGATCGACCCGGCGCCCATGAACAGCAGCGCCTTGAAGAACGCGTGGGTCATCAGGTGGAACATTCCGGCCGCATAGGCGCCAACGGACACGCCCATGATCATGTAGCCGATCTGGGACATCGTGGAGTAGGCGATCACCCGCTTGATGTCGGTCTGGGTCAGCGCGATCGTGGCGGCGATCACGAGCGTCGCGCAACCGATCACCGCGCCCACGTCCTGGGCGGCGGGCGCCAGTTCGAACAGCGGATGCATGCGCGCGATCAGGTAAACGCCGGCGGTCACCATCGTCGCGGCGTGGATCAGCGCGCTGACGGGCGTCGGGCCCTCCATCGCGTCCGGGAGCCAGGTGTGCAGCGGGATCTGGGCGGACTTGGCGAACGCCCCCACCAGCAGCAGCAGGCAGCCGGCCACGATGTCGCCTTCGCCGCTTGTGAACACGTGCGGCGCCTCGCTGAAGCTCTTCAGGAAGTCGAGCGTGCCCGTGTGCTTGAAGATGAAGAAGGTGCCGAGCACCAGCCCGATGTCGCCCACCACGTTGATCACGAACGCCTTGATCCCGGCTTTCGTGGCGGTGTTGCGCCTGTACCAGAAGGAGATCAGCAGGTAGGAGGCGGCGCCCACGAACGCCCAGCCCACGATCAGCAGCAGGAAGTTGCCCGCCAGCACCAGCAGCAGCATCGAGAACACGAAGAAATTCAGATACGCGAAGTAGCGCGCGAAACCGCGGTCCTCGTCCATGTAGGAGATCGAGTACAGGTGAATCGTGGTCGAGATCCCCGTGACGACCAGGATCATGAACACCGACAGCGGGTCCACCAGGATCGACATCTGCGCGTCGATCCCGGCGGTGCTCGCGTAGTTCCACAGCGAGGACACCAGCTGGCGATGATCGGCCGCGTGACCCTGCAGCGAGATCAGCGTGCACAGCGCCGCCAGGAAGGCGAGAAAGATCGCGCCGGTGCCGATCCAGCCTGCGCTGCGACCGGGCAACCTGCGGTAGCCCGCCCCGATCACCAGCGTGCCGAGCAGGGGAAATGCCAAAACCAGCCAGCCGTATGTGGTCGTCACAGGGACAGCCTCCCGATCACCGGCACGAACGCATCTGCTGTCATCGGCCAAGCCCGTTTGGCGATCATCCGAGCAGCCTCCCGCGGAGATCGCCTCGCGAACCTGTGACCGCACAGAACGAACAGCAGATCATCCCTGCAACTCCCGCAGCTCATCCACGTCGATCGGCAGGCGCTGGCGGTGGATCGCCACGATCATGCCGAGCCCGATGCACACCTCGCATGCCGCCACCGTCATCACGATGATCGCGAGGATCTGACCGTCGCCGTTGCCCCACATGCGCGAGAACGCGATCAGGGACAGGTTGGCGCCGTTGAGCATCAGCTCCAGGCACAGCAGCACCACCAGTGGGTTGCGGCGCGTCATCACGCCGAACGCACCCGTGCAGAAGACGATCGCCGACACGGCGAGATACCAGCCGATGCTCACCAGCCGCCTCCGGCGCCGTGCTCCTCGTCGGGGTCCGACCCGCCGCCCGAGCGCGCGTGCGCGAGCGCCAGCCCTTCGACCCCCTCGACCATCGTGCCCGTGCCGCGTGGGCGCAGGATGTCAAGCGGCGTGAGCCGCCGGGGCCCCTCCGCGTCCTCCTCGAGGCCCCCACGCCGGCGCGCGAGCACAACGCCGCCGACCGCCGCCACCAGCAGCAGCAGCGAGGCGGCCTCGAACACGAGCAGGAAGCGCGTCAGCAGCAGATTGCCGATGTACGCGGGCGTCCCGAACGCGTTGGGGCCCGGCGCGTATGGCGCGCCGTCGCCTTCCACCGCCTTCAGCCCGCTGCCGAGCAGCGCGATCAGCAACTCCACCAGCAGCGCCCCCGCGAACAGGGCGCCGCTCAGCTTGCGCCCGTCCGCACCGCGCGAGCGCGCGCGGCGCGTCGGCTGACCGCTCAACGACTGCTCCTCGCCGCCCACATACGCCACCACGAACACGTACAGCACCATCACCGCGCCCGCATAAACCACGACCTGGGCCGCCGCCACGAATTCGGCGCGCAACAGCAGGAACAGCACGGCGAGCGACAGCAGATGCCCGACGAGCGCGAGCACGCTGTAGAACGGATTCGACAACGTGACCACGCCGATCGCCCCCGCGATCACCCCGATCGCGGCGATGAAGAACAGGATGCTCGACACGGCTAGCGGACCCCTCGTTTTTTGGGGACAGCTGTTCGTTCGAGCTGAGTGTCCGGTCGCATGTCGGGAGCCACCTACTCGCCCTCCCGGCGCAGAGGTGTGCGCTCCAGAGGCTCGGCCAGCAGCATCTCCTTGGTGAAGATCAGATCCGAGCGGGTGTAGTCGGACATCTCATAGTCGTGGCCCATCGTGATCGCGTCGAACGGGCACGCCACCTCGCAGTAGCCACAGAAGATGCAGCGCGACAGGTTGATCTCATACACCGCCGCATAGCGCTCGCCCGCGGACACCCGGTTCTCCGGCGTGTTCTCAGCCGCCACCACCCTGATGCAGTCCGCCGGGCAGGCGGCCGCGCACAGCGAGCAGCCCACGCACTTCTCAAGCTTGGTGTCCTCGAAGCGGTGCAGCTTGTGACGGCCACGAAAGCGCGGATACACCGGCGTCTTCTGCTCGGGGTACTCGATCGTCACCGGTTTCTCGATCATCCGCCCGAACGTGGTCTTCAGCCCGCGCAGCGTCTCGCCGAACGCACGATAGGTGCCGCGCGCGGGGCCTGGCGGCGGAGTCCGCATCACCTCGATCACATCGTCTCCGGGCGTCCAGGTCATGGCCGCCTCCGCAAGGAGGCGAAGGTTGGGAGCGGCACAGGCCTCATCCGTGCGTCACCACCACGAGCACGGCGGTCACGAGCGCATTGAGCGTGGCCAGCGGCAGCAGGATCTTCCAGCCGAAGCTCATCAGCTGGTCGTAGCGCAGGCGCGGCAGCGTGGCTCTCACCCAGATGAACAGGAACGTCATCAACCCCATCTTGAACAGCACCACGAACGGGTCCACCCAGCCAGGCGGGTGGATCCCGAACGGCAGCAGCCAGCCGCCGAGGAACACGGTCGTGACGATGCCGGAGACGACCAGCACGTTCAGGTACTCGGCGAAGTAGTAGGAGGCGAAGCGCCCGCCACCGTACTCGGTGTTGTACCCACCCACGAGCTCCGCGTCGGCCTCGACCAGATCGAACGGAGCCCGGTTGGTCTCGGCGAAGCCCGCCACCAGGAACACCAGGAAGCCGAAGAACTGCGGCACCACGTACCACATGCCCCGCTGCGCTTCCACGATCCCCGTCAGCGACAGCGTGCCGGCGGTGAAGATCACGCCCACCAGCGCGAAGCCCTGGGAGACCTCATAGGAGATCAGCTGCGCCGCGCCCCGCATCGCGCCGAGGAACGAATACTTCGAGCCCGAGGACCACCCGCCGAGCATGATCCCGTAGAAAGCCACCGCCCCGAACGCGAACACGTACAGCGGGCCGATCGACACGTCGATGCCGTACAGCCCCACCTTCGTCCCGAAGATGTCCTGCGTGTTACCGAACGGGATGATCGCGAACGCCGCCACCGCCGTCACGATCGAGATGACCGGAGCCAGCGCGAACAGGAAGCCGGTCGAGGTGCTGGGCCTGAACTGCTCCTTAGTGAGCAGCTTCACGATGTCCGCCAGCGGCTGCAGCGCGCCGTAGGGCCCCACGCGGTTTGGGCCATAGCGCGCCTGCATGCGCCCCAGCAGCTTGCGCTCGGCCAGCAGCACAACCGGCACGAGCTGCAGTCCCACGGCAAAGATCACGATCGCCTTGATGATCTGGATCCACCAAGGTTCGTAGTAGCCGACCACGGCAAGCGGACTCATAGTCGCTCCTTCACCTGCACCATGCCTCCGTTCTGTGCAGCGCCTCTGTCCTGCGCCGCGACCTCCCGAACCTGCGCGATGCCCGTCATGAGGTAACCGCCACGTCGCGCTCCTGCCAGCGCACGCCCCGGCCGCCGATCTCCTCGAGCGTCAGGCCCGCGTACTGCGCCACCGCGTCGAACAGCTGCTGTGAGGCCATCGGGCCGCTGAGCACGTCGAGGTCGAGCCCCACCCGCTCGGCAAGCTCGGCGATCACCTGCCACTCCCCGCGGCTCCCTCCCAGTTGCGCCACCGCGGGCCGCAGGCGCTGGACGCGTCCATCCGGATGCACGATCGTGCCCTCCTTCTCGGGGTAGGCGCCCGCGGGAAACACAACATCCGCGTGCTCGCGAATCGCGTCGCTCAGAAACGAGGCGTGGCTGATGACGGTGCTCGCGCGCTCGAGCGCCTGCTCCCACAGCACACGGTCGGTCTCCGTGGCTCCGCCGAGCGGATCGGCGCCCAGCAGGTACAGGCAGCTCAGCTCGCCGCTGCTCAAAGCCTCGGCCATCCCTAGCGCGTGCAGACCCTGCGCCTCCACGGCGCTCAGGCCCGGGCCGGCGTTCGGCAGGACGCCCGCCTCGCGCAGGCCGCGCCCGTTGGCCTGCGCGGGTATTTCGAGCAATCCCGCGCCATCGGTCTCGGCGATTCCGAGCGTGGCCGCGAGCTCGAGCAGCGCCTCTGCGGCGCGCACCCCGTCAGGGCCCGCCGTCAGGCGCTCGCCCCACACCACCACGATCTCCTCGCCTGCCTGTCCCAGCCTGGCGGCCAGCTCCCCGGCCGAGGACTCCGCCAGCAGCTCGGCGGCACTCGCCCGCACCAGCTGCATGCCATGACGGCGCACCCCCTTGCGCAGGCGCAGGTCGAGGATCGCGGCGTCCTCGATCAGGTCGGCCTCCACCACCAGCACCGCGTGTGCGAACTCGAGATCGCTGACCCTCGCCTGCAGGCTCGGCTCGGCAAGCGCACGGTGCAGCTCCAGAGGCAGCCTGCCCGCCACCCGCGAATCGATGTGAGGCGAGCCCAGGCCCTCGCGCAACAGGCGCGCAAGCAGGAAGCCCTCCTCGTTGGTGGCGCCACCGCCCGCGATCGCGCCGGTCTGCGCGCCCGCCCGCTTCAGCCGGCCGGCGGCCTCCTCGAGCGCCCGCTCCCAGGAGACGGGCCGCAGCTCGCCGCCGTCGCGGATCAGCGGCTCGACGATCCGATCCTCCCCGAGCCTCGGATAGGCGAAGCGGCCGCGGTCGCACAGCCAGCCGTCGTCCACCTCAGGATGGTCGCGCGCCAGCACCCTCAGCACGCGCTCGTCGCGCACCGTCAGCGTCACATTGCACTGCGCAGCGCACAGCGTGCACACAGAGCCCGCGTCCTCGATGTCCCACGGCCGCGCCCTGAAGCGGTAGTTGCGCGATGTCAGCGCCCCCACCGGGCACAGCTCGACGATGTTGCCGCTGAACGGCGCCACATACGGCGTGCCGTCGAACGTCGACACGTAGGAGTGCGCGCCGCGCTCCAGCAGCACCAGCTGATAGTCCTCTGAGACCTCCTGGCTGAAGCGCACGCAGCGGTAGCACAGGATGCAGCGCTCACGGTCGATCGCGATCGTCGGCGAGAGCTCCAGCGGCTTGACGAAATGGCGCTTTGGCTCCACGAAGCGCGATCTGCCAGAGCCCCAGCCGAAGGTGATGTCCTGCAGCGGGCACTCCCCGCCCTTGTCGCACACGGGACAGTCGAGCGGATGGTTGACCAACAGGAACTCCACCACCGCCTCCTGGGCGGTTTTGACGCGCTCGGACTGGGTGTGAACCACCATCCCGTCCTTCACCGGGGTCGAGCAGCCGGTCTGCAGCTTGGGGATGCCCTCGATCTCCACCAGGCACATGCGGCAGGCGCCCACCGGGTTGCCGAGCTTCGGCTCGTAACAGAAGTACGGGATCTCGACGTCGCCCAGCTTGGCCGCGTCGACGAGCATCGTGTTTTCGGGGGCCCTTACCTCGCGACCGTCGATCGTGAAGGTGATGGGCTTGGGCTCTGGCCTCGGCATCAGCCGACTCCCCCGGCGGCGAGGGCCGGCTCGGGCGCGCCGGCGCCCAGGCCGTTGCGAGCTCGCGCCTGCTCGATGTGGGTTTCGAACTCCTCGCGGAACTTGGCGATCAGGGAGCCGATCGGCATCGCCATCGCGTCCCCCAGCACGCACAGGCAGTTGCCGATGATGTGCTCCTGGACGCTCGCCATGATCTCGATGTCCATCGGGGTGGCGGTGCCCGCGTCGATCCGCTCCAGCATCTTCACGGTCCAGTTGGTGCCCTCCCTGCAGGGGGTGCACTTGCCGCAGGACTCGTGCCTGTAGAACTTCGCCACCTTCAGGGCCACGTTGAGGATCGGGGTCGAGTCGTCCACCACGATGATCGCTCCCGAGCCGAGCATCGAGCCGGCCTTCGCCATCGAGTCGAAGTCATAGGGCAGGTCAAGATCCTCGGCCTTCAGCACCGGCGAGGAGGAGCCGCCCGGGAACCAGCACTTCACCTCGCGCCCCTCTGGAGGCCCACCGGCGAGCCCATAGATGATCTCGCGCGAGGGGATCCCCAGCTCGATCTCATAGTTGCCGGGCCTCTGCACGTGGCCGGAGACCGACACGAGCTTCGTGCCTTTCGATGTCTGCGTGCCGAGCTCGGCATAGCCCTCGCCGCCGATCCTGATGATCGTCGGCACTGTCGCAAGCGTCTCCACGTTGTTGATCAGCGTCGGTCCCTGGTAGAGACCCTGGTTGGCCGGGAACGGCGGCTTCAGGCGCGGGTTGCCGCGCTTGCCTTCCAGCGAGTCCAGCAACCCGGTCTCCTCGCCGCAGATGTAGGCGCCCGCACCGCGATGCACCACCAGCGAGAGCGAGTGCCCCGAGCCGAGGATGTCCTCGCCGACGTACCCCGCCTCGCGCGCTTCGGCCAGCGCCCCGTCCAGCACGTCGGCCTGGTGCACGTACTCGCCCCTTATGTAGATGAACGAGCGACTGGCTCCCGCCGCATAGGAGGCGATCACGATCCCCTCGATCAGCATGTGCGGGGACTTCTGCATCAGTTCCCGGTCCTTGAACGTGCCCGGCTCGGACTCGTCCGCGTTGCACACGAGGTACTTGTCGATCGAGCCCTTCGGCAAGAACGACACCTTCTTGCCCATCGCAAAGCCCGCGCCGCCGCGCCCGCGCAGCCCGGAGGCTTCGAGCTGGGCCAGCACCTCCTCGGGCGTGCTCGCCAGCGCCTTGCGCAGCGACTCGTAGCCGCCGCGCCGCGAGTACACCTCGAGCGTGCTCAGACCCGGCTCGTCGATGTCCTTGAACAGCAGCGCCTCGGTCATGCCGGACCCCCTCCGGACACGTCCGAGGAGGACGCGGTCTCGATCCCGTGCACGGGGAACTCGCGCGAGTTCGCGTTGGGGTCGGCCACCTTGCGCCTCGAGAGCTGCTTGGCCGCCAGCACCGGCCGTCCCGCGCGCACGTCCTCGAGCAGCTGCGGCACGTCCCCGACGTCGAGCGGCCCCACGAACACGCCGTTCACCGAGGCCATCGGGGCGATGTCGCACGCGCCCAGGCACTCGAACGAGCGCACGTTGAAATCGGGATCCTCGCCGGCCGCCTCGCGCACAGCCTCGTATAGCGCGTCGGCGCCGCGCAGCGAGCAGGAGATGTTCGTGCACACGTACACGCTGTGCCTGCCCACCGGTTCGGTCTCCAGCATGTCGTAGAAGGTCGCCACCGCCGCCAGGTAGGCGGGGGTGACGCCCATCACCGCCGCCACCTGCTCGATCGCCTCGGGCGAGCACCAGCCGTGCACCCGCTGAGCTGCCTCGAGCGCCGGCAGCGCCGCCGAGCGGCTGTCCGGGTACAGCGCCATGTGCCTCTCGATCTCCTCGCGCAGCCCGGCGGGCATCTCGGTCTCGGCCAGGTCAGGCACGAGCGCCGGGTCCTTCGCCGGATCGGCCGGCTCGTACCAGCCGGGCACCCGCGAGCCGTGCTCGTAGCGCTTGACGCTCATCAGAGGGTTTCTCCACAAAGCCATCCTGGAGGCGCAGGGCAAGCTGGGCAAACACTGAAAACCCCACCCACCCAGCGTGGCGTGCTTTGCACGCGAGCGACCGAGGACGCAGATCCAGCGCAGCCATGCGCGTCCAGGATCATCTGTCGATGCCCCCGAGGATCGGATCGAGCATCGCCAGGGTGGCGATCATGTCGGCGATGTAGGAGCCCTCGGCCATGTGCGAGAGTGCCTGCAGGTTCACGAACGAGGAGTCGCGCATGTGCACCCGCGCAGGCTTCGAGGAGCCGTCGGAGCGCACGAAGCAGCCGAGCTCGCCGCGCGGGCCCTCGATCGCGTTGTACACCTCTCCTGGCGGCACCCTGAAGCCCTCGGTCACCAGCTTGAAGTGATGGATCAGCGCCTCCATCGAGGTCGCAAGCTCATGGCGCGGGGGCAGCGCCACCTTGCGGTCGGTCGTGATGTACGGGCCCTCCGGCAGGCCGTCGAGCGCCTGGTCGATGATCTTTACCGACTCATAGATTTCCGCCACCCGCACGGCGAAGCGGTCGTAGTTGTCGCCGACGGTCCCCACCGGGATCTTGAAGTCGAAGTCCTCATAGGAGCTGTACGGAGCGGCCTTGCGCAGGTCCCAGGGGTTGCCCGCCGCGCGCAGCAACGGGCCGGTGACGCCAAGGCTCAGCAGGGTCTCGGCGTCCAGCGGACAGGTGCCGCGCAGGCGCTGCAGCACGATCTGGTTGGCGTTCAGGATCGCCCCGTACTGATCGGCCCGGGCGGGCATGATCTTCGTGAACTCGCGCACCTTCTCCACGAAGCCGGCCGGGATGTCCTCCATCACGCCGCCCACCTGGAAGTAGCGCGTGTGCATGCGCTGCCCCGAGGACATCTCGAACAGGTCGAGGATCAGCTCGCGCTCGCGCAGGCAGTACAGGAAGATCGACACCGCACCGAGGTCCAGCGCGCTCGTGCCGAGCCAGATCAGGTGCGAGGCGATGCGGTTCAGCTCGAGATGGATCACCCGCAGGTACTGGGCGCGCTTGGGCACCTCCACCTCCAGCAGCGCCTCCACCGCCCCCACATAGGCCATCGAGTTGAAGTAGTAGGCCAGGTAGTCCATCCGCTCGACCACCGGGATCGCCTTCCAGTAGGCCTTGTCCTCGGCGGTCTTTTCGATCCCCGTGTGCACGTAGCCGACGATCGGCTTGATCGAGCGCACCACCTCGCCCTGCAGCGTCACCAACAGGCGCAGCACCCCGTGCGTGGCGGGATGGTGCGGGCCGAAGTTGAGCGTCAGCAACTCCTCGTGGGTGTCCTCGTCGGTCTGCTTCTCGATGGCCGACAGCGTGATGCTCTGCTCCCGACGGCGGTACTCGGACATCTGCTCGGTGGGCGTCATCGTTGCGCTCCCCGCTCGGTGCCTGCCCCGATCGTGCCCTCGCCGTAGGAGGCCGCCTCGTTGTAGGTGAATATCACTGGTTCGCCACCCACCGGAAAGTCGCGCCGCTGCGGATGGCCCTCGTAGTCCTCGGGCATCAGGATGCGTCGCAGGTCGGGGTGACCGTTGAAGATCACCCCGAACATGTCATACACCTCGCGCTCCTGATGGTCGGCGGTCGGCCAGCCGGGGCCGTCCGGGCCCGCCGGGGTCACAGAGTCGACCCCGGGCGTCTCGGTCGGGACGCGCAGCTTGACGGTCAGGCGATCCACTCTGCTCATGTCAAGCAGCTCGTAGTGGACTCCCAGGCGCGGCTCGTGCGGGTAGTAGTCCACGCCGTGCACGCTCATCATCGATGTGTAGCCGTGCTCGCGCAGCCGGGCGAGCACGGCACGGATGCCGGCTGGCTTCACTTCGACGCTCGCGCGACCACGGAAGTGCAGCGTGTCGAGGACGGTATCCGAACCGAGCCCGTCGGTCTCGCGCAGGTCCTTTGCCAGTAGCTCGAGCCCCGTGGCGTCAGGCACCGGGGACGATCTCCTCGGTGCCCTGCGCGTCGTAGCGCTCGCGCCAGCCTGCGTCGGGATCCTCCTGGACCAGCTTGCGCAGCTTGAGGATGCCGTGCATCAGGCCCTCCGGACGCGGAGGGCAGCCCGGCACGTGCACGTCGATCGGCATGAACTTGTCAGCGGGCACCAGCGCGTAGTTGTTGAACACGCCCATCGAGCTGCAGCAGGCGCCCATCGAAATGGCCCACTTCGGCTCGAGCATCTGGTCGTAGAGGCGGCGGATGACCGGGGCCATCTTGATCGAGACGCGCCCCGCCAGGATGATCAGGTCGGCCTGGCGCGGGGAGGCCCGAAACGCCTCGAAGCCAAAGCGCGCGATGTCCATGCGCGGCCCGGCGGTCTGGAACTGCTCCATCGCACAGCACGCCAACCCGAAGGCGAGCGGGAAGAAGGAGTTCGAGCGCCCCCATGAGACGGCCTTCTCGAGCGTGGTCGTGAGCACGCGTTCGTGGACATAGCGTTCAAGCTCCTCGCCGTCCATGCTCGCCGGCGCCGTCGGCCCCAGCAGCTCGGCGCCTCGCAGCAGTTCCTTCGAGTCGTGCCTGTTGACGCGCAACCCATTCAGCTCGATCCCGCCGCTAGCCCGGCCCTGGCCGGAGGGGCGACCCCCCGGGGGATGAGGCTCGCGCTTTATCTCCACTCGAGCGCTCCCCTGCGCCACACGTACACGAACGCCACCATCAGCAGCACGATGAAGGTCACTGTCTCGGCCAGCGCATAGCCGCCGTAGGCCTTCAACTGCACCGCGACCGGGTACAGGAACACGACCTCGATGTCGAACAGGATGAACAGCATCGCGATCAGGTAGAAGCTGATCCCGAAGCGCATTCCCTGCTTGACCTCAGACGGCAGGCCGCACTCGTAGGGATCCTGCTTGTGCTCCACACGCCGGCGTGGGCCGACCGCTGTGTTGAGTACCGCGAACAGGCCGCCCACGGCGCCGCCGAGGATGAGAAATACGATCGCGGGAAGGTAGCTTCGCAGCACGGGGGGCTGTTATATCACCGCTTGTGGCAGAGTGTTACATAGTGACGATCGGCTCGAAATCCGCGACGCTTCGAGGGGGAGACGGGACCAGGGCCGGGCGCTCGGCGTGAGCGAAGCCGTCGTGTGGGGGGCGCTGGCGCTGGCTGCGCTCAACGCCGCTCCGGGCCTGCTCGGTGGATGGCGCTGGTACCGCCACGAAAGCAGCCGCAGCTTCTGGGTGCTGCTGCGCGTCGCCCAGGCCGGCGCCCTCCTGTACGCGCTCGCAGTCGGTGTGCTCGCGGCCGCCGGGCGCAGCTCGACCGACCAGCTGTTCTATCTGTACGCGCTGCTCCCGCTTGCGATCGGATTCGTCGCCGAGCAGCTGCGTGTGGCCTCGGCTCAGACGATCCTCGATCAGCGCGATCTCCCAAGCGCCCAGGCGGTCGGAGAGCTTCCCGAGAGCGAACAGCAGGAGATCGTTGTGCTGATCGTGCGCCGCGAGATGGGAGTGATGGCGATCTCGACGCTCGTCGTCGTGTTCCTCGCCCTGCGCGCAGCCGGTACCGCTCACGGGTTCTGAGAAGCCCGCCTCAACCCAGTCGGCTGTGCCCGGCACGGACCCCAACCGATATATTCCGGCGCGCATGAGGCCGCCCATGAAGATGCTCGCTGCCGCAACCGCGCTGCTCGCTGCCGGCGGGAGCCTCGCCGCATGCGGCTCACAGGGGATCTCGGTGTCGAAGTCGAGTCCCTACTACCGCGGCGCCGTGCTGTTCCGCGACCACTGCTCCGGTTGCCACACGCTGTCGGCCGTCGGCGCCGAGGGCTCGGCGACCTCGATCAAGGACCGCGTCAAGACCAACGGGCCGAACTTCAACATCCGCAAGGAGAACATGGAACAGGTTCTCTACGCGATCCGCAACGGCGGCTTCTCGGGGGCGATCATGCCCGAGAACCTGGTCGTCGGCGACGACGCCAAGGACATCGCCGCCTTCCTGGCGGCGTACTCCGGCAAGCAGGCTCAGCACGTGCCTGCCGTCAACATCACGCTCTCCACCAAATAGCGGGCTCGGTGGGGGTCTGACGTGCTCGACCTCAAGCTGATCAGAGAGGATCCCGAGCGGGTCCGCGCCGAGCTGGCGCGCCGCGGCGCGGACGCCGTCGCCGGCCTGGAGTCGGTGCTCGAGCTCGACGGGCAGCGCCGCGCCGCGATCCCGCGCCTGGAGGAGCTGCGCGCTTCGCGCAACGCGGCCGCCGAGGCGATCTCCCAGGCCAAGCGCGCGGGAGAGGACGCGAGCAAAGCGATCGCCGCGCAGCGCGAGGTCGGCGCCCGTGAGAAGCAGCTGAGCCGCGAGCTGGCCGAGATCGAGGAGCGCTTGCAGAGCGCCCTGGCGCCGCTGCCCAACCTGCCCGACCCGACAGCTGCGCCCGGGCCCCAGGACGAGCTGGTGCGCGAGGTCGGCGAGATCCCGAGACTCGCCTTCAGCCCCCGCGACCACCTCGAACTGGCCGGCACGATGATCGACATGGACCACGCCGCCAAGCTGTCGGGCGCGCGCTTTGCCTACCTGAAGGGCGATCTCGTGCTGCTGGAGCTGGCGCTCGTGCGCTTTGCGCTTGAAAAGCTCCGAGGCCATGGCTTTGAGCCGGTGATCCCTCCGGTGCTCGTGCGTGAGCGCGCGCTCTACGGCACCGGCTTCCTGCCCGACACCGAGCAGCAGATCTACCGCCTGGCCGACGACGAGCTGTATCTCGTCGGCACCTCCGAGGTGGCGCTCGCCTCGCTGCACGACGACGAGATCCTTCCCGCCGAGCGCCTGCCTCTGCGCTATGCGGGCTTCTCGCCCTGCTTCCGTCGCGAGGCGGGGGCCGCCGGCAAGGACACCCGCGGGATCTTCCGCGTGCACCAATTCGACAAGGTCGAGATGTTCAGCTTCGTCGCGCCCGAGGACTCGACCCAGGAGCACGAACGGATCCTCGCGATCGAGGAGGAGATCCTGACCGATCTCGACCTGCCCTACCGCGTCGTGAACATCGCGGTCGGCGACCTCGGCAACTCGGCGGCCAAGAAGTACGACTGCGAGGCGTGGCTGCCAAGCCAGGATCGCTACCGCGAGCTGACCTCGTGCTCGAACACGACCGACTACCAGGCCCGGCGTCTGAACATTCGCATGCGTCGTGAGGGCCGCACACAGACGCTCCACACGCTCAACGGCACCGCCGTGGCCGTCGGGCGCACGATCATCGCGCTGCTGGAGAACGGCCAGCGTGAGGACGGCACCGTGGCGCTGCCGCAAGCGCTGGGCGCCTGCGGCGCCCCGGCAGTGCTCGGCGCCTGAGCGAGCGACTGCCCAAGCAACTCGGTTCGGTTTGACCGCGAGCAGGACGCCAGTGTGGCCAGAGCGCGAGCCGTGCGGCCGGCGTCTACCTGGCGCTGCCGAGCAACTGGATGTGATCGGCCTCGGCCGGCCCGGGGAATGGTCGCGTCAGGCCGAAGCGCTCGAGCGTCGACTCGGGCACGCCCTCGACGCCCGGCGTGTCAGAGGCTTCGCCGCGCGTGTGCGGATCGTTGGCAAAGCCGCCCACCTCGACCGAATGCTGCGGGCTGCGATAGCCCGAGATCCCGATCAGGTGCAGGTGCAGCGCCTTGCCGAGCGTGTTCAGGCGCGAGGCCAGCGTCGGCTCGTCGCCGACGCTGTAGTTGGTGCCGGCCGCCTGGAAGAAGCCGAACTCACCCGACGCCCCGCCTGTTTCGATTGGAAAGCCGCTCGAGAAGGACTGATTCTGGGAGGCGAACTCGCTGACCTGGATCGAGGAGAGCTGTTTTTCAAGCGATCGGCGATGCGAGCGCAGTTCGCCGAGCTCAGAGCTCTTGCGATCCCGCGCGTGGACGTACTCGAGCTGGTGATCCACCAGCGCGAGGTGCAGGCGCGCAACCTCGTCGCGCTGGACCAGCACCGCGGTCGTCTCACGCTGGTGGCTGGCCGTCAACACCGCCAGGCGCTGCATTTCGTGCGAGACGGCCGTGCGGGCATCTATCACCTGCGTGGTCGCGGTCGCGTTCTCCTGCCCAACGGCCTTCAGGTCGTCCACGCGCTCGATCAGATCGCCGAAGCCATGCGCCTCGAGGATCACCGTTACAATGCTCGGCGGTGGCGACTCGTACGCCGCGACCACCTGGGCGACGAGCACGCGCTTATCATGGGCGAGCTGCACCTGCAGCCAGGCGAGATGCGAGCGCGCCGACTTCAGCTGGGCTCTGAGACGTTCGAGCAGTTCCCGCTCGACGTCGAGGCTCGATTCCAGCGCCGACAGACGCTGTTTGAGGCTGTCGATGCTTCCCTGGAACCCGTCGATCCTGTGCGAGTCGGCCTGGATCGCCGCGCCGAGTGCGCCCTCCTTTGCCGTCGAGGAGGAGATGCCGCTTTCGAGCGAGCCCTGCGACTGCCCGGCCAGCGCCGGGGCGGCCGCCGCTGCGGCGAGCAGCGCGAGCAGCGCCGTGGCATGGCGCATTCGCATTCGTCGTGGTAGGCGGAAGTCGCTCATCTTCATGGGAAAAGGGCCCTGTGCAAAAGCGCATCGCCCGGCAGGTGAGCGATCGTGCCCTGCGCAAGCTAGCCATGAGGCGTCCCGATCACAAGCTCGGAGGGCCGCCTGCAAACGGACTTGCACGGCGCGGTGAGGCCCGTCAATGGGCGCACCCGAGCCGGATTCGGGCCTACGGCCGTCACGTCTGGCCGCGCAGTCCGTCACTGGACAGTAGGCAGATGCTCGCCACGGGTAATATCAAGCTCACGCGAAGCATCCGGGAGTCTCCCCGAGCGCCTTGGGGGGCTGGCCGATGGACGCGGTCAAACGTGGAGGAGATTCAGCGATCCAGGATCCTGGGGGCGATGGCCGAAGAGGTGGCCATACGCGGCGCGTCATCGGTCACCGTGGCGCGCGTGATCGCGCGCGCCGGCGTTTCGCGGAGGCTCTTCTACGAGCTGTTCGCCGACATCGAGGACTGCTTCCTGGCCACTTTTGACTGGGCCGTGGGTCAGGCGCGGAGCATCGTCGTCGAGGCCTACGGCGCGGAGCGAGGCTGGCGTGCGGGAATCAGCGCCGGCCTGGCCGCTCTGCTGCGCTTCTTCGACGAGCGGCCACTGCTCGCGCAGCTGTGCATCGTGCACGCGGCGGGAGGCGGGCCACGGGTACTCGAGCATCGGTCGCTTGTCATCGGAGAGCTGTGCGAAGTCATCGACCTCGGACGCACAGAGGGCTCCGGCAAGCGCCAACCGAGCCCAGTCGTGGCCGAGGGTGTCATCGGCGCGGTTCTTGCCGTGCTCTACACGCGCCTGCTCGCGCGCGGCAGCAGCTCTGCTGGGAGTAACGGGGAGCCCGGCGGGGACGAGCAGCCGCTGATCGAGATGCACGGCGAGCTGATGAGCCTGATCGTGCTGCCCTACCTGGGCGCTGCCGTGGCCGGCCGTGAGCTGCACAAGCCGGCCCCCGAGTCGCGACCACGTATGCGCCCGATGGAGCAGCTACCAGCCGCACGCTCGGTGCTGGATGAGCCCGCGCGCCTGACCTATCGAACCGTGCGCGTGCTCAGGGCAATCGCCGAGCTTCCGGCGGGCAGCAACCGCGAAGTGGCCGAACGCGCGGGCATCGTCGACCAGGGACAGATCTCCAAGATCCTCACTCGCCTTGAATATCAGGACCTCGTCGTCAACCGGGGCGCCACCGGCACGGCGCGCGGCACGCCCAACTCGTGGTGGCTAACCGAGCGAGGCGAAGCCCTGGAGCGGGAGCTGAGAGAGCAGCCCGCCGGCGAGGTGCGCTCGGAGTCTCAGCAGGGAAACGACTCGGGCTCGCCACGATCCACTCGGTAGCTCACCGGCGGGCGCCAAGTACCAGGATGGCCACGCCGGCTATTCAGACCCGCAGGACCGACTCCGCCCCGACTGCCGTTACGCTGGATTCGTGGCGCGCTCCTTCGGCTTCCTGCTCACACCCGAGCCTCCCTCGCGGCGCGTCGGCGTCCTCGTCGCGGTCGCGCTCGTGGCGTTCTGCACGGTCTTGATCTACCCGCTGAAGCAGGCCGCCCCGGTGGTGTCCCTCGGCGTGGTCTACATGCTCGCCGTCGTGATCGCTTCTGTGACCTGGGGGGTTTGGCTCGGCGTCGCCACCTCGCTCATCAGCGCGCTTGCCTTCAACTACTTTCACCTACCGCCGGTCGGGCGCTTCACGATCCGCGACGCCGACAACTGGGTGGCCTTGATCGCCTTCGTCGTCGTGGCCGTGCTGGCCAGCTCGGTCGCCGAGGTGACCCGCGCGCGCTCGCGTGAGGCGGCCGAACGCAGGCGCGAGGCCGACCTGGCGGCTGAGATGGCGCGCCTGCTGCTCGGGGGGAGGCGGCTCTCCGAGGATCTGCCGACGGCCGCGGCGCGCCTCTCGCAGGGACTTGGGCTGCCCTCCGCCGCGATCGAGCTCGAGGCCGTCGATGGCGACGAGCGACGCGTGGCCTTCCCCCTGCGCGACGGTCCCCGGCGTCTTGGGACGTTGCTCGTTCCCGCGGATAGCTCCGCGGCGACGCTACGCCGCCTGCAGGAGCGCGTGGTGCCGGCGCTGGAGTCTCTGTTGAGGGCGGCGCTGGAGCGCGATTCGCTGCTCGCCGACGTCGTGGAGACCGCCGCGTTGCGCCGCGCCGACGTCATCAAGACGGCACTGCTGCGCGCCGTCTCGCACGACTTGCGCTCGCCGCTGACGGCGATCTCGGCCGCCGCGGACGCGTTGGGGTCGGCGTCGCTCTCAGGGCAGGAGCGGCGCGAGATGGCCACGATAATCCAGCAGGAGTCGCAGCGTCTGTCGCGCCTGGTGGACAACCTGCTGGACCTCTCGCGCCTCGAGGCCGGCGCCGCGGAGCCGCGCGTCGCGTGGACCTCCGTCGAGGAGGTTCTGCGTGCGGCGCTTGCCGACCTGTCGCCGGGTGAGCAGGACTTCAGCCTCTCGATCGACCGTGACATGCCGCTCGTTAGCGTCGATCCCGTGCAGATGGAGCGGGCGTTCGTGAACGTGCTCGAGAACGCACGCCGCCACTGCGGTGGCCATCCCGTGTCGGTGCGGGCGCGCGCCGTGCGCAGCCTTGCGGGTGCCACGGTCGCCGCCGCCGGCCGCGAATCGGGGGAGTCTTCGGGGGATCGGCCCGCGCAGGGCGCGGCTTCGCTTCCCTCACAGGACGGCCCGGCGGGCGACCGGCTCGTGGTGCGTGTCGTGGACCGTGGCCCCGGCATCCCACCAGCCCAGCTCGAGCGCGTGTTCGAGCCGTTCTACCGCGCCGGCACCTCGCAGGGAGGGCATCGTGGCTCGGGCCTCGGGCTTGCGATCGCGCGGGGCTTCACCGAAGCAAATGGGGGGCGCCTGCACATAGAGTCGCTCCCGGGCCAGGGTGCCACCTTCGTCTTCGAGCTGCCGCTCCTCGCGCAGACGCCGGCGGCAGAGGGTGTCGAGGCAAGGCCGCCGGCGAGCCCCGAGCGCGTTAGTTGATCGCCGGCGATCAGCCCGCCGCGGCCCCACGAATACTGGTGGTCGACGACGAGCCACAGATACTTCGTGCGCTGCGCGTCGTGTTGCGCGACGCGGGCTTTGAGGTGGTGCCGGCGGAAACGGGGGCGCAGGCGCTCGACCGGGCGGCCGTGCGCCCGCCGCAGGCGGCGATCGTCGATCTGATGCTTCCAGACATGGACGGGGTCGAGGTCACGCGCACCCTGCGCGAGTGGAGCGAGATGCCGATTCTCGTGTTGTCGGCCGTCGGCGAGGAGGAGCAGAAGGTCAGGGCGCTGCAGGCCGGCGCCGACGACTACATCACGAAGCCGTTCGGTTCGCGTGAGCTGGTCGCACGCCTGCAGGCGGCGCTGCGTCGCGGCGGACGCTCTGAAGAGGAGCCGCAAATAGTCGCCGGAGAGCTCGAGATCGACCTGGCGGCCAGGGCCGTCAGGTGCGCCGGAGAGCCGGTTCACCTGACCCCGATCGAGTTTGACCTGCTGCGCGTGCTCGTGCGCAACAGGGGGCGATTGATGACACACAGGACGCTCCTCGGCGAGGTCTGGGGCCCGGAGTACGCGGATGACGCGCAGACGCTGAGGACGCACATAGCGCGCCTGCGCGCCAAGATCGAGCCCGAGGGGAAGGCGCCGCGCTACATCGTCACCGACCCCGGGGTGGGCTACCGCTTTTCCGCGTAGCCGGATGACAACAGCGGGCGGTTGCTGCCGTCACACAATCGTTATGTCACGCCCGCAAATCGTCATGCGGGCGTGACGGGGCATCCTCAATAGTAAGGGCCATGGATGTCGTTGCCATCGCTCTCGGGATTGCCTTGTTCGCGATCCTGCTGGTGCTGATCGAGGGGATCGACCGGGTATGAGCGCTTCCCTGCCGCTAGGCGCATTTATCGCACACATGAGCGGGGCTGATTTCTTTGGCCTGGTCGTATCGGTGCTGGTGATCGGCTACCTCTTCTACGCG
>DATHPT010000354.1:0-3396 GCA_035483615.1 Solirubrobacteraceae bacterium
GACATGGGCTTTGACATCGTGCACTTCAACCTGCACAAGTCCTTCACCCAGCCTCACGGCGGCGGCGGCCCCGGCTCCGGCCCGATCGCCGTGTCCGACCGCATCGAGCCGTTCCTGCCGGTGCCCCGCGTCACCCGCACCGAGGATGGCGTCTTTGACCTCACCGGAGAAGGCGCTGAGTCGATCGGTCGCCTGCGCGGCTTCCAGGGCAACTACGGATGCTTCGTGCGCTCCTACGCCTACATCTGCTCGCTTGGGGCAGAGGGGCTGAAGGACGCCTCCGAGACGGCTGTCCTGAACGCCAACTACCTGCTGGCGCGCCTGCGTGAGTTGGGGGTGCTGGAGCACCTGCCGCTTGCCTACTCCAACGCACAATCCAATTCCCCGTCCCCCGCTGGGGACAGCATCTTCACCAACGCCACATCCACCGATGGGGGTGGGACGGACGCGGGCGGGCCGCTGGGGCTGTGCCTGCACGAGTTCGTGCTGTCCGGCGGCCCGATGAAGCGGGCGCTTCAGATCAAGACGCTCGACCTCGCCAAGCGGCTGCTCGACTACGGCTATCACCCCCCGACCGTGTACTTCCCGCTGCTGGTCGAGGAGGCACTGATGGTGGAGCCCACCGAGACCGAGACCAAGGAGACGCTTGACGGCTTCGCCGAGGCGATCGCCGAGATCCTGCGCGAGGCCGCCGAGGATCCCGAGATCGCGCTGCACGCGCCCTACACCACGCCGGTGAGGCGCCTCGACGAGGTGGGCGCCGCCAAGCACCCCGTGATCCGCCAGACGCTCTGAGCAGGCCTGGCCGCGCCCCAGCCGGCGCGGGCGGCTTCCGTGTAGCCTGGCTCGCCGTGCGCATCTTCTCGGGAATTCAGCCCACCGGCACCAAGCACCTGGGCAACTACATCGGCGCGATCCGCCAGTACGTGGACGGCCAGGATCGCGGCGAAGCGCTCTACTGCGTGGTGGACCTGCACGCCACCACCGTCGCCTACGAGCCGTCCGAGCTGCGCCGCAGCCTGTACGACCTGACGGCGCTGCTGCTCGCCGCGGGGCTCGACCCGGCCCGCTGCATCCTGTTCCGCCAGGGTGATGTGCAGGAGCACACCGAGCTGTGCTGGCTGCTGTGCTCGGTCACCGAGCTCGGTCGCCTGCAGCGCATGCACCAGTTCCGCGACAAGTCCCTCGCCCACCGCGAGCTGGTCTCCGCAGGCCTGCTCGTGTACCCGGTGCTGCAGGCCGCCGACGTGCTGGCCTACCGCGCCGAGGAGGTTCCGGTGGGTGAGGACCAGCGCGAGCACCTTGAGCTGATGCGCGACGTGGCGCGCCGCTTCAACGCGCGCTTCGGCGGGGGCCGCGAGGTGCTGGTCGTCCCCGAGCACCGCATCCCGCTGGTCGGCGCCCGCATCATGGACCTGCAGGACCCCACGCGCAAGATGTCGACCACCGGCGGCTCCGAGCAGGGCACCGTGTACGTTCTCGACGAGCCCGACAGGATCGCCAAGAAGCTCAAGAGCGCTGTCACCGACTCCGGTAAAGAGATCGTTCGTTCGCCGGAGAAGCCCGGGGTCTCCAACCTGATCGAAATCCTCGCCGTCGCGCGCGAGCTCACACCCGAGCAGGTCGAAGCCGATATGGCCGACGCACGCGGCTACGGCGACCTGAAGAGCGCCGTGGCGGACGCGGTGGTGGAGATGCTTGCCTCGGTGCGCGAGCGCTACGGCGAGCTGCGCGCCGACGAGCAGGCGCTCGAGCGGGTGCTCGCGGAGGGGGCCGAGCGCGCCCGGGCGATCGCCTCTCAGACGCTGGTCGACGTGCGCGAGTGCATGGGAGTCGGTCCCCGGCGAGCAGCCCGCTCCGGCGTCTGAGCCGCGGTGGAGCGCTGCTCCGTTCGGGGCCGTTCCGGCGTTTGAGCTGAGGCTGGAGCCATGCTCTGTTTCGGGGGCGCTCCAGGGTTTGGGCTGCCGGTGGGGTGTTGTTTTGTTTTGGGGGCGCGCCAGGGTCTCGGCCGCCGGTGGAGTGTTGTTTTGTTTTGGGGGTGCTGCGCGCGCGCGTGAGCACCCCTGTTTTGGGCTGTACCGACCGAGACGGCCCACGCCGTCGGGAGCGATCGGTACGGTAGGCCGGTGACACTCCCTGCGCTCGACCTCGACCTGGAGATATTCAGCGGCCCGTTCGACCTGCTGCTGGCCCTCGTGCTGCGCGAGGAGGTCGACCTGCTCGACCTCGAGCTGGCCGACGTGGTGCTCGCCTACCTGGACTACCTCGAGGGTCGCGGCGAGCTCGACCTCGAGACCGCCACCGAGTTCATCGTGCTGATCGCGGCGCTGCTCGAATTGAAGTCGCGCCTGATGCTCGCCGAGGACAGCGAGGAGCTGCTGGACATCGAGCCCGGCGAGGCCGCCGAGGAGCTGCTGGAGCGGATGCTGCAGGCGCGCCGCTACCGCTCGGCCTCGACCCACCTGCTGGAGCTGTTCGAGCGCGAGCGGGGAGTGCGCTTTCGCAGCGCGCCGCCGCCGGCCCACCTGCGCAAGACGGTCGCGGCGCCGACCGATGGCTCCCAGAATCCGGCGGTGCTCGGACAGGCGATCGGACGGCTGCTGCGGATGCCGCCGCAGATCAACCTGCGCCACATCTCGATCCAGCGCGTGACCGTGGCCGAGCGCTTGGACCATCTGCGCGGGCTCCTGCGGCGCGGGCGCTTCAGCTTCGACGAGGCCGTGCGCGGCGAGGATCGCATGACCGTCGCCGTGACCGTATTCGCGCTGCTCGAGCTCTACAAGCGCGGCGAGGCGTGGTGGGAACAGGGTGAGAACTTCGGCGAGATCGCCGTCCATGCCGCCACCGCCGCAGTCGAGCCGCTGCGTTCGCGCGCACCCGTGCAGGCATACTCAATGGGCACCCGGCAAGCGGGATGAGTGACGCCCTCGGGGGGGCTCCCCACGGCGGGGGAGCCCCCATATCGGGGGACGGGCAGGCGGAGGAGCCGGGGCAGGAGCAGCCGGCGCTTGAGGATCGGCAGCCATCTGCCGATCAAGACGATGTGCTGGCGATAGACGGGCGGACAGATCAAGAGGCTGTGCTTGGCGCCGACGAGCAGACGGGCGAGGACGGTGTGCTTGGCGCAGACGAGCGGGCAGGCGAGGACGGTGTGCTCGGCGCAGGCCGGCAGACAGACCAGGACGGGCTGGCCACAGACGAGCAGGCAGAGCGGCTGAGCGCTCTCGACATCGAGAACCTGCCCGAGCCCGATCCGCAGGTAGTTCGCACAGTCGAGGCGCTGCTGTTCTTGGCGCCCGACCCGCTCAGCCCCCAGGAGCTCTCAGACGCCGCCGCGACCGAGGAGCTTGAGGTGATCGCGGCGCTGGCGGAGCTGGCAGGACGCTATGCGCCCGG
>DATHPT010000355.1:0-4944 GCA_035483615.1 Solirubrobacteraceae bacterium
CGGCAGGAAGCTGCAGGGCGCCGTCAACAGGCCGTCGGGTTGGTCGGCGAGCCGGATCAGCGCCTCGTAGTGGGACACGGTCCCGCTCTGAAGCGAGACGATCGGCTGGTAGTGGAGCACGAACAGGTCCTCGCGCAGGGCGCGATGAAGACGCCTGAGCCACGGTCTGCGATGCAGCCCCGCTGGCGATGAGAAGGCGCCGAGGCGGGAGGGATAGCGCCGCCCGCTGTCCTTCTCGGAGCGCATGTCGCGTGCGCGCAGCACGAAGCTCGAGGTGGCGGCTGTGGTCGAGGTCGGCATGTCGTGGATGTTCGCCGCTTGTGCCTCCAAACCGCGGAAGCTCACGGGTATGTGGAGGTTTTCGACCGAAGGCGGCAGCGAACCTCCTCAAAACTGCACAATCGCACCCAAATGTGCTCTCAGCGTGCTGAGGAATATGGCCTGCGTGCCCGATCGGAGACGACCAGCAGCAGCGCAAGCAGCACGAAGTTCATCACCACCGAGGAGCCTCCGTAGGCGACGAACGGAAGCGTGACCCCGGTCAGCGGGATCACGCGTGTGACCCCGCCGACGATCACGAACACCTGCATGGCAACCACGAACGAGAGGCCCACCGCGAGCAGCTTGGAGAACGAGTCCCGTGCAAGCATCGCCGTCTTCAGGCCGCGCGCGACGAACAGCAGGTAGGTCAACAGCAGCGCGGCGGCGCCCGCGAGGCCCAGCTCGTTGACGATGACCGCGTAGATCATGTCGCTTTCCGGCACCGGCAGGATCGGTTCGCGGTGATGGGGAAGCACCAGCAGCGACTGGTCAAAGCCGGTGCCCAGCAGCCCCCCGTCGGCCTGCGCGAACAGCGATTGCGCCAGCTGATAGCTGCCGCCCCGCTGTTCGTAGAGGGATTTCTCGAAGGGATGTTCCCAGGCAAGCACCCGGCTGTGAACGTGACCGACATGCGTCGCCACGAACCACGCTCCGAGGCCGAACAGGACCAGCCCGATCAACGGGAACGAGAAGCGTCCCGTGGCGACGTACAGCAGCGCGAGGAAGGCGCCGTAGAACATCAGCGAGGTGCCGAGCTCACGCGTCAGCAGGAGCGTGGCCATCGCGGCGCCCCACACCACCAGCATCGGGCCGAACTGCTTCATCGGCGGGAGTGTCAGACCGAGGATGCGCCGTCCCGCCGTGACGAGGATCTGACGATTGTCACGCAGGTAGCTGGCGAGGAAGATCACGATCGCAACCTTCGCGAGCTCGGCCGGCTGGAAGGACACCGAGCCGAAGTGGATGTCCAGATAGGCCCCGTTAACCTGCTCGCCGATCACGGGAAAGCGCGGCAGCACGGCCATCGCGATCCCGACCGCGGCGATCGTGTAGCGATAGCGCTCCAGCACCCCCACCCCCGTGCGCCGCAGCCAGACGATGGTGAGCGCGAACAGGATCAGGCCGAGCACCATCCACTGGGCCTGCTGACGCGCCAGCGACGGGTTGATCCGGTAGACCATCACGATTCCCACGCTCGCGAGCACCGCCGCCAGCGGGAACAGGTAGGGATCGGCGTGGGGCAGCGCGAAGCGGATCACCAGGTGCGCGGCCAGGCACAGGCCCAGGAACAGCAGCCCGTAGGTCAGCGACAGGCTCGAGGCGTGGTTGAGCGTCACATTGGTGGAGGCGTTCAGCGAGCTGTTTTCCTCCTGGATGAAGATCGCTGTGAAGCCGGCGGTGACCAGCAGCGCCGCCGGGATCAGCCCCAGAAGCTCACGATTGCGGGGCCTCAGCACAAGCCGAGCGTACCGGGATGCCCGGCGCGCGACGGCCGATGCTCTCGCTAGGCTAAACCCACCGGCGGGCCGCGCAGGATGGCGCCTGCCGCGATTCGCATATGAGCGTTCCTCCCGCGACACCACTCGACGATGAGCGCCCGCCCTCGCTCGCACGCGGCATGTGGGTGCGCTTTGCGATCGCGGGCGTGCTGATCCTGTTGCTGAGCGGGGCTGCCACGGCGACCTTTGCCCTCAACAAGCTCAACCACATCGCCCACGAGGTGTTCCCGCGCGGCAGCCAGATCCACGTCGCCAAAAAGGGCGTCGTGGAAACCGCCTACAGCGGCGAACCCCAGACATTCCTGATCATCGGCTCCGACCGGCGAGCCAAATCGAAAGACGCGTTCGACCGCAATAACCCACCCCACAGCGACACACTGCTGCTCGTGCATCTCGATCCGGGGGTGGGACAGATCTCGGAGATGTCGGTGCCACGAGACCTGCTCGTGACGATCACCACCAAATCGGGGCAGAGCTACTACCCGCGCAAGGTGAACGCCGCCTACACGATCGGAAGCCAGGAAGGAGGTACCGACAGGGGAGCGGAACTGACTGCGGAAACGATCGAGCATCTGCTGCACGTGAAGCTCAACGGCGTCATCGATGTGACCTTCAAGGGCTTCATCGACGTGGTGGACACGCTCGGGTGCGTGTACGTCAACGTGGACCATCGCTACTTCAACGAACCCAACGGAAGCCCGGAAACGAACTACTCGGCGATCAACCTGCAGCCCGGCTATCAGAAGCTCTGCTACGAGAAAGCGCTCAGCTACGTGCGCTATCGCCATGGCGACTCGGACTTCGTGAGAGTGGCGCGTCAGCAGGATTTCATCCGCGATCTGCGCACCCAGGTGCCGGTGGGGAATCTGATCGGCGAGATCGACAAGGTCTCCAAGGCTGTCGGGAAAGCCGTCACAAGCACGTTCCACTCCTCGGCAGACCAGCTGATCGAACTGGGGAAGCTCGCGCTGTTCTCCCAGCAGAAGCCGCTGCGCCAGGTCAAGTTCCAGGCCGACAACGTGAACGCGATGATCGGCGGCGAAAGCTACGTGACGTCCTCCCCGACACTGGTCAAAGCCACGGTCAGGGAATTCCTGCATGGCCACGAACAGCTGAAGCTCCCGACCACCTCATCCTCGCGCCATGGCCACCATGGGGCCCAGAGCGCATCCAACGCCGCACTCGGCCTCTATCCCGTGTCGGCCTCCGGCAAGACGATGGCGCTCACCGTGGCTCCCAACCTTCCGTTTCCGCTCGAGTACCCCTCGGTGCAGACCGGCCCCGCGATACCGCAGGAAGTGCACCCCTACACGCTCGAAGACGAGCACAAGCACCTGCACCACGCCTATGTGGCGGTGTGGCAGCAGAACGGGCTGGGCGGCTACTACGACGTCGAGGGCATGGACTGGGTGAACATCCCGCTGTTCGCCCACGCGCGCGTGCAGAAAATCGGCGGGCGCTCCTATCTGTTCGTGGACGATGGCGCACACATCCACGACATCGGCTGGCGAGTCGGGAAAGTGATCTACTGGGTCAGCAACACACTGCTCGAGGACCTGTCGAATTCCCAGATGATCGCGATCGCTCGGGCTACCCACTCGCTGCACTGATCGACCGGCAGACGCACCTGCGGTCAATAGGCGTCCCTGCAATGGCAGACGCCATCGCGTCGCGGATGTCCAGCTCAGCCGGCGGCGGCCCGTGCGCCGTCGAGCGCGGCGTTCACCAGGGCGTCGGCGTGCGCATTCTGCGCGCGTGGAACGCTACGAAGCTTCCATCCGTCGAACCCGCGCAACAGGGCAACCGATTCGGCGTGCAGCGGACGCATGGCCGCGTGCTTGACCTTGTAGAGACCCTGAACCTGCTTGGCGATCAGCTCGGAGTCGTTGACGACTTCGACCTCGCCGGCTCCCAGGGCGCGGGCCCGAGCCAATCCCAGCAGCAACGCTCGATACTCGGCGACGTTGTTGGTAACCACTCCCAGCAGCTCTGAGGCCTCATCCAGGACCTCACCGTCGGGCGTGGAGACGACGCTGGCGGCGGCAGCCGGACCGGGATTGCCTCGGGAGCCACCGTCGACGTGGACGATCAACTTCACAGCCGTGACGCACCGCGTCCGGCAGGCACGGATCGGCCGGCAGCCACTACGAGCCGTCGACGAGCGGCGGAAGGTCGCCCGGGACACGGGCGCGCCGACGGTCACGAATCACACGACGCTTGAGATCGCTCTCGGAGGGACGCGAGCCGCGCGCACGCCGGTCGGCCTCGCGGCGATCGACGATGACCGTCACGTTGTCGTCATCCTTGTAGCGCTCCACGAGCTTCGAGTAGAGCTCGTCCGCCAGGGGCTTGGGGACCACGCAAAAGATCATCGCCGCTAATCGTACTGCGCGCGGCGCACACGACGGCGCGCGAGCGCCGCAGGGTCAAACGAGCAGGGCAGCCAGCTCGCCGCGCTCGTCCGCGGCGGCGTTCGCAAGTCGGTCCTCTTCGGGAAGCTCGTCGAGCTCCATGCCCTGAGCCACGAGCTGCGATCCGGCGGCCTCGTCGCCGAGATCGACCTCATAGCGATACCAGCACAGCTCCCATGCGACGACTATCGCAACCGTACTGCCTGACTCCTCCAGCGGACGCACCGTCACCGAGGGAGCGCCCAGCGAACGGGCGACGCCCGCCACCCGCCGCGGTTGCTCGCCGGCGTTGAAGACCTCAAGCGCGCGAGCGACCTTCAGCTCACCGCTCGTGGAGGCGCTTCGCACCGACGGCTGGCCGCCAGGCGCGGGACGGGACTGTCCGGTCTCCTCGCCCTGTGGTCCGTCCGAAAGGGCGCCATCGGACTCGCTGTCCCATGCGCCCCGCGCCGGGTCGCTTGCCTCGACGGAGCCTATGTAGAGCTCCTGCTCATACGGTTCCGCGCGCTCGATCGAGCCGCCCTCGAGAAAGTCATACAGGCCATCCTCAGAGGCATTACCATCCTCCGCCCCACCGGCGAGCCCAGGCGCAGGCCGGTTCTCGCGGCGTATCGGGCGCTGAGCCGGCTCGCGTAATTGTCGCAGCCGTCCGAGCAGCGATCCGGCGCGGCGTGCGCGGTCCGGGCGGACCCCGACGCTGTGATTGTCGGCCT
>DATHPT010000356.1:0-6775 GCA_035483615.1 Solirubrobacteraceae bacterium
CGGCCGCGGCCGCCGGCGGCCTGGACGAGCGTGCCGCCGTTTGTGAGATTCTCACCTCACTGCACCGTGCCGGTGCCGATATCGTGATTTCCTACCACTCCAAGGACGCCGCCCGCTGGCTGTCCGAGGCCGCTTAGCCGGCGCCCAGGCCGCCACAGACAATTCAAAGACCGACAGCCGACAGACCGACAGCGACAGACGACAGACGACAGACGACAGACCGAGGGAGCGAGAGCGAGACAGACATGACAGGCGACGGCATCACAGACACAGCCCCGGGGCGGGCGGGACATAAGACCAGGAGCCGCAAGCACGGCGCGGCGATACCGCTTGACGATCTCGACAAGCGCCTGCTCAACCTGATGCAGGGCAGCTTTCCGATCGAGCCCCGGCCCTACCTGCGCGTGGCCGAGCTTGCGGGGATCGAGGAGGGCGATGCGCTCGCCCGCGTGCAGCACCTGCTGGACGAGCGCATCATCAGGCAGGTCACGCCGATCTTCGACACCCGCGCTCTGGGCTATTCCTCGATGCTGGTCGCGGCCAAGGTCGACCCTGAGAACCCCCACCGCGCCGCTCAGGTGATCAACGCTCATCCGGGGGTCTCACACAACTATCTGCGCAATCACGAGTTCAACCTGTGGTTCACGATCGCCACCGAGCCCAACTCCCCGCTCGGGCTCGACGGAACCCTGCAGGCGCTCGCCGAGCAGGCCGGCGCCGAGTCGGTCCGCCAGCTGCCCACCCTGAAGCTGTTCAAGATCAGGATGGACCTGGAGATGGAGGGCGACACCCAGGCGCTTGCCTCCCCAGCTGTGGCCACCGAGCCGATCGAGCTCGACCCCCAGCCCTATGACGAGTCCGACATCGAGATCATCAGGACGCTGCAAGGCAGCATGCCGGTCCTCCCCGAACCCTACGCCCCGGCTGCCGCCGCCCTGGGGTTGGAGCAGGGGGTGTTCCTCGATCGCCTGTCCCTGATGCAGGAGCGTGGGTTGCTGCGCCGGGTGGCCGCGATCCTCTACCACCGCCGTGCGGGGTTCTCGGCCAACGGGATGGGCGTCTGGAAGGTCCCCGACGAGCACATCCACGACGTCGGGCGTCAGATGGCCGCCGTGCGGGGGATCTCCCATTGCTACCAGCGCCCCACCTATGCCGACTGGCCCTATTCGGTCTTCACGATGGCTCATGGTCGCTCCAAGCAGGAGTGCGACGCGATCCTCGACTCGATCGCCGAGATGACGGGGATCGACGAGCGCACCACGCTCTACTCCTCGACCGAGTTCAAGAAGATCAGGCTGCTCTACTTCACCGAGGACTTCAAGAACTGGGAACGCGAGCACGCCGGCCTCTAGCCGGCGTCCTCGCACCCAAGATCGGGCGCCGGCCGTCGTGCGGCGCAGGCCAACGCAATCCAATGCCGGCATCCCTCACTCAACAACGTCGCCTCGGGATCGACTGATCCGATGGCGGCATCCCTGACAGACACCCGTTCGAGCGAGCTCTATCGCCGGGCGCTCGAGCTGCTTCCCGGCGGGGTCAACTCTCCGGTACGCGCGATGCGTGCGATCGGACGCGACCCGATCTTCATCGAGCGAGGCGCCGGCGCAGAGCTGTTCGACGTGGACGGCAACCGCTACGTCGACTATGTCTGCTCGTGGGGGCCCCTGATTCACGGTCACGCCCATCCCGAGGTGCTGGCAGCCGTGATCGGAGCGGCCGAGCGAGGCACGAGCTTCGGCGCGCCCACAGCGGCCGAGATCGAGCTCGCCGCCGAGATCGCCCGGCGGATGGAGTCGGTGGACATGCTGCGCATGACCTCCTCCGGCACCGAGGCGACGATGACCGCCGTGCGCCTCGCCCGCGCCGCCACCGGTCGCGAGCGGATCGTCAAGTTCGCGGGCGCCTACCACGGCCACGTGGACGGGCTGCTCGTCCAGGCGGGCTCTGGCCTTGCCACTCAGGCGCTACCGTCCAGCCCGGGCGTGCCGTCATCCGCGGCCGCTGCCACCACGATCGTGCCCTGGAACGACCCGGACGCGCTGCTCGCCGCGACCGGTGCGGGCGGCCTGACCGGGGATCCATCCGCCGAGCCTCCGGCCGCGATCCTCCTCGAGCCGCTGCCGGCCAACATGGGCCTCGTGCCGCCCCGCGAGGGCTTTCTCGAGCTGCTGCGAGAGCGCGCCGACGCAACCGGCGCGCTGCTGGTCCTCGACGAGGTGATCAGCGGCTTCCGCGTGGCCCGCGGCGGCGCCCAGGAGCTGAGCGGGGTGCACGCCGACCTGACTGTGCTCGGCAAGATCATCGGGGGAGGCCTGCCCGCGGGCGCCGTCGGTGGCCGGGCAGAGCTGATGCGGATGCTCGCCCCGGCCGGCGAGGTCTACCAGGCTGGGACCCTCTCGGGCAACCCGCTGGCGGTGGCGGCTGGTCTCGCCACGCTCACGCTGCTCGACGACGCCGCCTACCAGCGATTGGCCTCGCTCACCGCCGAGCTGGCGGGCGGCCTGCGCGAGGCCGCCGCCGATCGACCGGTGCAGGTCGTCAGCTCGCCGGGGCTGCTGACGGTCTTCTTCAGCGAGACGCCCGTCCGTGACCTGGCCGATGCGCAGGCATGCGACGGCAGGGCCTACGCCGAATGGTGCCGCGAGCTGCTTTCACGCGGCGTGTATGCCCCGCCCTCGCAGTTCGAGGCATGGTTCCCCTCGCTCGCCCACACCTCTCAGCAACTCGATCTGACCGTCTCCGCGGCCGCGGCCGCCTTCGCGGAGCTGTCATGAGCGCCGATCCCGCTCACAACCTGCAAGCGGACGGGCGCTCGCCTGAGAGTAATCAGCCCAGCGCCTCGCTGGAGCGCCTGCGGGCCCTGCTGTTCGAGGAAGGGGGGCTGATGAGAGGCCTCGTCTCCGAGCGCCCGGGCGACGCGCTCGCTCGCTCTGGGGAGTCGCATGAGCCGATCTCCCCAGACGGCTTGCCACAGCATGACGGCCAGGCCTCCATCTCGCCTGGGCGGGAGGGTCCAGCCGGCATCGTGAAGCAGGACAGTCACGCTGTCTGGCCGCCGGCAGTGGGTCCCGCCCAGCTTGCCGCGTCGGGCCCGCGGATGAACGGTCGCGCCGCCGACTACGAACTGCTGCTGGAGGCGATCTACGAGGGTTATCTGCTGCACTATCGGGCTCCCAGGGTCGTGCAACCGGTCGAGGACGACCTGGGGCTGCTCGCCGGCGATCGCCTGTATGCGCTTGGCCTCTCTCGCCTGGTGAAGCTCGGCGACATCGAGGCGGTGGCCGAGCTGGCCGACGTGATCACGCTGAGCGCGCTGGCGCACGCAGGTGGCAAGCCCGAGCTGGCCGACGCCGTCTGGATGGCAGGGGCTCGCGCCGTCGGCTGGGGCGCCAGTCCGCATCACGAGCGCGCCAAGTCGCTCGTCCGGGCCGGTTCGCCCGCAGCCCTGGAGGCGCTGCGCAACCCGGCGCCTGCCTGAGGGTTAACGAGCCAGGGCCTCGCTCACTCGATATTGTTCCGGCCGTGTCCGACAAGCACAGCAAGCACAAGTCCCCTTATACAGCCGACCGGCTGATCCCCGGCGCGTTCGAGGGCGAGACCGTCACGCGCAGGCGCTTCATGACCGTGGGCTCCCAGGCCGCCGGCGGGGTCGCCGCCGCCTCGTTCCTGCTTCCGGCGCTCGGATTCGCGATCGGACCGATCTTCAAAGAGGCCCCGCACACATGGGAGACGGTCGGCCCGGTCGACATGTTCCCCAACAACAACTATGTCCCGACGGTGATCACGCTCACGCCCGGCATCGGCGAGGCCGGCAAGACGACCGTATACGTGCGCCAGCGCAACGCCGCGATCGACACCGACAAAGCAGACGTCCACAGCCTCTTCATCGCGATCAGCTCGCGTTGCGCCCACCTGGGCTGCCCAGTGCGCTGGGTCGACGCAGCCGAGCGCTTCATCTGCCCCTGTCACGGTGGCGTGTACGACCTGCTCGGGCGGCGCGTCGGCGGGCCCCCGGTGAGGCCGCTCGATCGCTTCTACACCCGTGTGGTGGGCGGACAGGTGCAGATCGGCCCCCGCTACAGCGTCAACAGCGAGCTCGAACGCTTCTCTCCACGTGATCCCGGCGAGCCGATCGATGGTATCGGCCAGTACATGTATCCGTCCAGGCCGTCCGCGAGGAAGCTCTAGGCGATGGCACGCGCCCCCAAGCTTCCCGCTCCCCCGATGCCCGCGGCCCTGCAGGCTCCGCCGCCGCGCCCGGGAGACCCCAACGGCAAGCTGACTCCTGCCGATCACGCCAAGGAGGCCGGCACCAGCGTCGTCGACTGGGTGGACGAGCGAACATCCCTCAGCGGCGGCGCCCGCTGGCTGATGTTCCGCAAGGTGCCCAAGGGCACCAACTGGTTCTACACGCTCGGCTCCGCCACGATGTTCGCGTTCCTCTCCCAGGCCGTCACAGGCGTGTTCCTGGCGATGTTCTACCGGCCTGACCCCTCAGGAGGGGCCTACGAATCGATACGCCATGTCACCAACGAAGTCTTCCTGGGCCAGTTCGTGCGAGGGATGCACAAGTGGGGCTCGAGCGTGATGGTGATCCTCGTGTTCCTGCACATGGGCCGTACATTCTTCTTCGGCGCCTACAAGTACCCGCGCGAGCTCAACTGGGTGATCGGTGTGGTGCTGTTGATCCTCACGATGACGATGTCTTTCACGGGCTACCTGCTGCCGTTCGATCAGCGTGCCTACTGGGCGACGATCGTGGGAGTGAACATCAACGGCACCGGTCCATTGCTCGGGCCGTACCTGAGCGACTTCCTCCGTGGGGGGCCCGAATTCGGAGCCGTCACCCTCTCGCGCTTCTATGCGATCCACATGCTGCTCGTGCCCGGCCTGCTCGCCGCGCTGATCGGCGCCCATCTGTACCTCGTGGCCAAGCTCGGAACCACCGCCCCTCCGTGGCTGAAAGCTGAGAAGAACTCCGAGCTGCGCGAGGCCGACGCATGAACCGGCGCGAGAAGGAGCAGTACCTCCGCGAATACTCGATCCAGAAGGCTCAGGGCAAGCCGTTCTTCCCCTACGCGGTCATGAAGGACTCGCTGATGGCCTGTGTGGTGATGGCGTGCATCATCACGATGTCGCTCGTTCTCGGAGCAGAGCTCGGCTCCAAGGCAAACCCCACGACCACCACCTATGTTCCGCGCCCGGAGTGGTACTTCTTCTTCCTGTTCGAGGTCCTGCGCGTGGTCAAGCCTCCGAGTCTCGTCCCGCTCGCCACGATCGGTGTGCCGACGCTCGGCATGATCCTGCTGTTCCTGTTGCCGTTCTACGATCGCGGGCCCGAGCGCCGGCCCGAGCGTCGGCCGATCGCGACGCTCACCGGGATCTTTGTGATCGGCGCGATGGCGCTGCTCACCTACGAGGGCGCCAACGCGGGGTCGCCGACCGCGATCGAAATGGCGACGCCGGCAGCGATCGTCAACGCCGGCGGAAGTACCCTGGCCGAATACGAAGCCGGCAAGCAGGTGGTCGCCCAGTCGGGGTGTCTGGCGTGCCACAAGATCGGTGAGAACGGCAACGATGGCCCGGGCCCGAACCTGACGCACATCGGCTCCCGCCTGCCCGGACAGGGAATCGCCCGCACGCTTGTCAATCCGACTGCGCCGATGCCGTCGTTCAAGAACCTGCCTCCCAAGAAGTTCACGGCGGCTGTCTATTTCCTCTCGCAACTGAAGTAGCTGGTCGGAGATCATGCCCGCCCAGCTTGGCGCTGACGCGACCACAGGACGGTTGGAGGCGGGCCAGGTACGGGTGATGTTCGACCGTGTGGCCGTCGTCTATGACCTGCTGAACACGGTCATGACCGCCGGCCTGCACCATCGCTGGCGAACCCGCGCTGTCGAGCTTGCGCGGGTCGGGCCGGGCAGCCGCGTGCTGGATGTCGCCACCGGCACCGGCGACCTCGCGATCGCGCTGGCCCAACGTGTGTCTCCGGGCGGCGAGGTGGTGGGCAGCGACTTCTCGGAGAACATGCTCGCTCGCGCCCGCGTCAAGGGCGCCAAGGCGCTTGCGGACCTGCCGCCCGGAGAGGCGAAGGCCAACAGCAACGGCTTCGCCCAGGCGGGCCCGGCCGGCCTGTCCTTCGAATGGGGGGACGCGCTCGAGCTCCCCTATCCGGATGACTCGTTCGATGCGGCCACAGTCGGCTTCGGTGCACGCAACTTCTCCGATCTGGGCCGCGGTCTTCGAGAGATGGCTCGTGTGGTGCGCCCGGGAGGGCGCGTGGTGGTGCTCGAGATGACCACGCCCACGCGTCCACCGCTCTCGCTGTTCTTCGGTCTGTGGTTCGACCGAATCGTCCCGTTGATCGGCAAGCTGGCGGGCGCCCTCGCCGGATCGAAGGTCAGGCGCTCCCCGTCGGAGACGAGCATCGCCCAGGCCTATACCTACCTGCCCAACTCCGTCAAGCGCTTTCATTCGCCGATCGCGCTGGCCGCCGAGATGGAGCAGGCCGGCCTGGAGGAGATCGGATATGTGCTGATGGCGGGAGGCATCATCGCCATCCACGGCGCTACCGTCAATCAGGGTGGGACCCTGTGAGAACCAACACCGGCGCATGAGCCTGGGCGAGTCGGCGACGGCTTTGCAGACAGGCATGAACACCGCCGCAGACGTTGAGGCCGTCGAGGAGATCATGCGCCGCGGAGGCCTCGTGCTGCGTGAGCGCATGTCACGCACCGAGTTGCACCTGGAAAGCGTCGTGGCCGAGGCCGGCACG
>DATHPT010000357.1:0-3337 GCA_035483615.1 Solirubrobacteraceae bacterium
GCTCCCGACGAGCTCGCAGCAGTGCGAGAACGCCTCGAGCGGGAGGACCTGACAGTGATGGCTTACCGTTTCAAGGGAGATCGTTTCTGCAAGGCACAGCGATTCGCGGCCTACTCGCAGGCGCTCGGTGATCGCTTTGTCGCGCGAGTGCTGCCCGACAGCGCAGCCAACCCCAGTTCTCCGCCGTTCTTTGAACAGGTGGTGGCCAGCCCGCACAGCGTGGTGACAGCTCATTTGATCGACGAAGCGGGTCAGCCGACGATCGCGGCTCGCGACGAGATTCTGTCGTTCTTCACCAACAGGCTCACCGCCCCGACGATCTGAGAACCATCGTGCCTCAGGCTTGCCCTCAGACCATCTGATATTTGATTTTTGGTCGTTCTCCTGCCGACAGTTGTCGTCTGATGGTCCGAGGAGACGAATTTCACGGGTGAACGGTACGCTGCTCGGCGAGCAGACGCGCCGCAGGGAGGTGCTTCGAACCCAACCGAAAGGCCGCCCGTGATCACCATCGATGAGTTCATCGCCTCGCCGGCGTTCCGACCAGGCGCATTGCTAACCGACGCTGGACTGGTCAGGAGCACGTTCAGCGCGCCGAAGACCTCGCAGACCGTTCTCTATGCACTGATCCCCGCGGTGGGAGAAGCGCCATCCTCTGACCAGCTGACCTGGCATGCCGAAGATGGGCCGTCCGCGAACGCCGCGTCAGCTCTGTGGAGCGCAGCCGCCGGCATGGAGCTGGTGAACGATCCAATCCTGTCGAGCTTCGCGACGGAGCGCTACATCGATGCGACGACGGGTCAATGGACGTCCTCATTTCGGCAGGAGCCGTTCTTCGCCGAAGTCAGCGATCTTCTTGCGCTGAAGGCAGAAGACAACCTCATGCGCACACACGATCTCGTTGTGAGCCTGGAAAAGGCGTCTGCCAATGCGCCTGGCGGAGCCGAGAAATTCAGCATTGGCGGCCTGTTCGGTGATGCTGTGAAAGTTGTCGTGCGCAGCGCGTCGTGGGACACGGCGCGCGTGGTTGGCTGGTGGGTGACCAAGGAGGCCGTCGGTGGAATTGTGGGACAGCTGGCGATCTCCGGAGCGGAGTGGGCCTACCACCGGTATGAGACCGACCAACTGGAGCAGGAGAGAAAGGAGCAGTTGCAGCGACGCGAGCAAAGAAGACACCAACAGGGTCACCAAGCGATCCAACGATCGAGCCTTGGGATCGCTGAGCTCCTGGCAGCGGTCCCTGCCAGCTCATTGGCCTCGGACGGCAGCCTCTCCACAGCCGGATGGGAACTGGCCAACGCCGATGGCCTCGGTGGCTACGCCATCGAGCAGCGTCTGATAGCGCCGTCGTCGACACCGCCGGCAAACGAACCTGACGCGCTCTCACGCAGCTTTGCGCTTCATCGGTGATTTATCGATATGACCTCGCTCGAAGAATGGCTGCTCGGAGCATTCGAGCCTGGCGCCGAGATCGCAAGCCGACAGGCAACCGTCGACTCCTGGCGACCCCCAGACAGCATCTTCTCACCGTCATATCCCTCCCCCTCCCAACCACCCCCTCGACCCACCAGCAATGAGACCGTCAACCTGAAGGCCGCTTTCCTGGGCATCGGACAGCACGAGCCTGACAGCGCCTTCATGGTCGGGGTCGCAAACGACTCCCTCGCCCTGGCCAGTCTCAGCCCCATCTGGGCCGAACTTGCGACGCTGAGCCTGGTTCACGATCCCACGTTCGCTGTGACTGCCAGCGGAAGCTGGATCGATGCCACATGCGGTTCGTGGACACCCGAAGCCCGTGCCAGTCCGCTGTTCGGCTCACTGATCCGGCAGCTTGCCGCACGTGTTCAGACCCTTCTCGATCTGCAGCGACAGGCCCTTGTGAAGATCGAGGCCGGATCGTCCAGTCCGTGGAGCCTGAGCCTTCATCGGGTTACCAGCCAGACATGGTGGCCGTCGATACCAGAGATCGGGCTGTACGAGCTCATGGCATCGCCTCTTACGCCCGGTGGCGACCCCCCTTCGGAGTCCGTCCCAAGACGCGAAAGTGTGCCCATTGTGGATATCGGCTCGGCAGACGCGCCCATCTGGGCCTTCAATGACAACGGTGGACTGAGCTGGGACTATTCGCCGAGCGGCCTTGGGCTGTTGACTCCGGGCTACTACGTTCAGCCGCCCTATTCACTCATCATCTCGATCGGTGACTGCTATCGATGACGCTTGACCTGCGCGCAATGCAGCCTTCTTGACTCGCGTTTAGAACACGCGCTCGTAGACGCGGTAGGGACTAGGCCGAGCCTAGTAGCACCAACCACATTGTTCCCTGAAAACGGCGAGCTGAGACGAAGACCGCGAGCGCATCGGGATCGATCTCACCGTAGGCAGCGAGCGCGATCGCCACCGGCTCGGGATCGTCATCCCAAACCGAAGCCGCCGCATCCAGACAGCCGAGATCGAGAGCTCGGGGCGCCAGGCATGTGTCCTCCCAATCGTTCCAGAGCGGCCCGGCGCTCGTGTTGATCGCATTGTCCAGGTGGGCATCGCCGTGGACCGCCTGCATCGGTAGCTCAAGTTGCTCGATCCGCTGGCGGACTATCCTCGCGTCCTTGCGCAATCCGGCGGCCTGCTCCGCGCCGATCGTTCCCTCTGCGACCAATTCCTCGAGCCAGCGTTCGGCCTCTGCCAGAGTTCCGAGCGCTTCCAGCTCCCCTTCGTAGCCGGCAAGCGCCTCGTGGCAGATGCGCAGGCGACGTCCCGCCTCAGCCGCGTCGAGTGGAGCATCGACCTCCTCGACGTAATCCCAGAAGCTGAGCGAGATGCCCTCATATGTGTGAGGCCCAGGATCGAGCTCAGCGCTGGGTGCGACGACCGGAGCCCCGGCCCTGGCCAGGAAGCCGGCGACCGAGACCTCGCGACGCAACCAGCCATCGCCGGCTCGCCTCGTGCCGGTCAGCGTTGCGACTCGCGCAACCACGGGCGCAGGCGCCAGGTGCACGAGCAGGTTGCCGCGGTCCCTCAGGATTCTCGGTTCCTCCAGCAGCAGGCCCTCGCGCTTGGCGATCGCGGTTGCTGCGCGGAGTCCGCGCCGCGCCAGCTCTCGTTCCATGCCAGGGACCACGCGACAATGTTCGCACCGCTCAGTGGATGCGGTGGCGGCGATCACTGCCCGTCTCAGTGTCCAGGTCTCGGCGTGCAGCGCACCGGTCTCGGCGAATGGGTGCGCTGGTCTCGGCGAATGGGTGCGCTGGTCTCGGCGAACGGGTGCGCTGGTCTGGGCGTCGATGCCGAAGCTGGAGCCGGTCACGTCGTCGAGGACCCGTACGGTTCGCTGCTTGCTTTT
>DATHPT010000358.1:0-2735 GCA_035483615.1 Solirubrobacteraceae bacterium
CGTCGGTCGCCTGACAAGCGATCCTGAGCTGCGTGCTCTGCCATCCGGCTCGACGGTATGCAGTTTGCGCCTTGCCTGCAACGCTACCCGCAAGAACGCCGACGGGGAGTACACGGAGAAGCCCAACTTCTTCACCGTCAGCGTCTTCGGCTCATCCGGTGAGTCAGTCAATCGCTACATGAGCCGCGGCCGGCGTGTCGCCGTTGACGGGCGCTTGGATTGGCGCGAGTGGGAGACCTCTGACGGCGTCAAGCGCCAGGCGGTTGACATCGTTGCCGAAAGCGTCCAGTTCCTCGACGGGCGCGGGGACTCGGGCAGTCCTGACGGAACCTCCGACGACGAGGGTTCAGCGGAGGCAGAGCGGGCCGAGAAGCGTGAGCTCGTCGGAGTCGGGTCTGGAATCGAGGACGACCTCGTGTTTTGAGCCCTTGGAACGGCTTGCAGTGACGAGATGTCCACAGCGGTATCCCGCAAAAGGGCGCCTCAGGGCGCCCTTTTGTATTTAAGAACCCAGAGACCAAAGACCCAGAGACCCAGAGCCACGTAAACTGCTCGACCGGCGTCCTTATCAGCAGACGCTTGCCATCCTCCCGAGTCCACAAGGAGCCCTTCCCGGTGCCAGTCAACACCAAAGCGATCGGAAAGACCTATGAGCCCACCACCTATGCGGTGGGACGAGAGAAGATCAAGGAGTACGCCCGGGCGGTCGGTGAGACCAACCCCCTCCATCTCGACGAGAAAGCGGCGCGCGATGCCGGCTACGCCGATGTCGTGGCCCCGCCGATGTTCGCCGTGGTCTACAGCTCCCCATCGGTAGCGCCCTCGTTGTTCGATCCAGACGTGGAAATGAACTTCGCGATGATGGTCCACGGTGGCCAGGAGTTCGAGTGGGGACCGCTTGTTGTTGCGGGCGATGAGATCACCACCACTGCGAGCGTCAAGGACATTTCAGAACGCGATGGCCGCGGCTACTACGTGTTCGAGTCCGTTTCTGTCAACCAGCGCGGCGAACAGGTGTGCCGCGGAACCTGGACGAACATCGTCCGAGGAGTCTGAGCCATGGCCGATCTCTCCGCAGGCACCCAGATCCCGGAGGTCCGCGTCACGCCCGACAAGTACCTCACGGCCCGCTATGCGGGCGCCTCTGGCGATTTCAACCCGATTCACATCGATGAGGAGTTCGCGCGCGCCGTTGGCCTGCCCGGACGTATCCTGCACGGATTGTGGTCGATGGCCCAGGTCGCCCGCGCCCAGACTGAGGCAGCGGGAGGACCCGCGACGCTCAAGCGGCTGACCGTTCAGTTCCGAGGCATGGGAGTGCCCGAGCAGGAGGTCCTCGTGACCGGCACCGTGCGTGAGGCGGCAGACGGTCGGGTGGTCGTGGACACGGTCGCTGAGCAGGGCGGCAACCAGATTATCCGCAACGCCGAGGCCGAGCTGCAGGTCTGACTCCGGTTGGCGGCGCCGTTGCTCTGGCTAGAACGGCGCCGCGCGCTGCGGCAACGGCGCGGTCCTTGGGGTCCGTGGCGCAGACCCTAGAATCCCTCTCATGCTCACCCCCCGACAGGAGCTGATCCTGTGCAAGGTGGTGGAGGACTATCTGCAGAGTGGCCAACCGGTGGCCTCCAAGACGATCGCCGCCGATCCAAGCCTCGATTGTGGACCCTCCACCGTCCGCAACGAGCTTGCTCTGCTCGAGGAGCACGATCTGCTTGCCCACCCGCACACCTCTGCGGGACGGGTTCCCACCGATGCCGGGCATCGCTACGTGGTGGACAAGATGCTCTGCACAGGCCAAAGCCTGGTCCCCGCTCGCCCGCTCTCCCTGTCTCTGATGCGCCGCGAGATCGAGGAGGCCATGCGTGTCACAAGCGTCGCGATCTCGCAGGTCACAAGCTTGCTCGCGGTTGTCTCGGCGCCCTCACTCAACACTGCCACGATCCGCCACGTCGAGGTGCTGGCGCTGCAGCCTCAGGTTGTGATGGTGGTTGTCATCACATCTACTGGAGGCGTCTCCAAGCTGCTCATCACCTTCGACGGTCCGGTCGACCAGGGACTCGTGGGCTGGGCCGGCGAATATCTCAATGAGCGCCTCGTTGGACTCGGACTGGGCGCTCGTATGGTCTCCAAGCATCTCGACGACACCAGCCTCGGCTTCCGCGAGCGTGCATTCGTCGAGCGACTGGCTCCTGCCTTCGGGAGCCTCGCATGCGAGACAGAGGACACGCTCTACGTGGACGGTGCCGCCCATCTGATCTCCAACCCGAGCATCGGTGACATCACCCAGATCAATGAGCTGATGAGCCTGCTCGAGCGGCGAGCGGCGCTACTGCGGGTCTTGCGTACGGCGTTGGGAGAGTCCGACGTCTATGTGCGCATAGGGCGCGAGAACGAGATCCCCGCGATGCACTCGCTGGCGGTCGTGGCAGCCGGTTATGGCATCGCACGCCGCAAGCTCGGCACCGTGTCCGTGATCGGTCCGGTTCATATGGACTATGCGGGCGCGATCGCAACAGTGCGCGAGGCCGCCCACGAGCTCTCGCGCTTCGTCGAAGACGCATACGCTGAGCGCTAGTGTCCGCCACGACCCCCCGCGACCCCTACGAGGTGCTTGGCGTACCCCGCGACGCCGCTGAGCAGGACGTCAAGAAGGCCTTCCGCCGGCTCGCGCGTGAATTGCACCCCGACGTCAACGCGCACGATCCCGACGCCGAGGAGAAGTTCAAGGAGGCCGC
>DATHPT010000359.1:0-4787 GCA_035483615.1 Solirubrobacteraceae bacterium
GAGGTAGTGCCGCGCGCCGGCTGGCCCACATTCGCGATTCCAGAGGGTGCGCGCGTCGAGGTGCTGACGGCCACGCAAGGGGGGTGATCGACATGGCGATCGCACAGTCCGACACCGATTCGCTGACCATCGCTGGGCGGACGTTCGGCTCGCGCCTGGTACTTGGGACGGGTCGCTTCCCCTCGCTGGCGCTGCTGGCGGAGGCGATCCGGGCCAGCGGGTCTGAGCTGGTGACGGTCGCGCTGCGGCGCGTCGGGGCGGGCGGGGACTTCGACGGTCGAGCGTCGCTCACCGATGTGCTGGAGCAGGAGGGCGTTGAGCTGCTGCCCAACACCGCCGGCTGTCACACCGCCCGCGACGCCGTGCTCACGGCAAAGCTCGCCCGGGAGGCGTTTGAGACCGACTGGGTGAAGCTCGAGGTGATCGGCGAGCAGGACACGCTGATGCCGGACGCTGTGGAGTTGCTGAAGGCCGCCGAGCAGTTGGTGGACGAGGGCTTCGTGGTGCTTCCCTACACCACCGACGACCCGGTGCTGGCGCGTCGGCTCGCGGACGTGGGCTGCGCCGCGGTGATGCCCCTCGGCGGCCCGATCGGTAGTGGCATGGGCATTTGCAACCCCTACAACATCGCCCTCATCCGCGAAGCGGTGCAGGTTCCGGTGGTGCTCGACGCGGGTGTCGGCACCGCCTCGGACGCGGCCCGGGCGATGGAGCTCGGTTGCGACGCCGTGATGGTGGCGAGCGCCATCTCGCGTGCCCAGGATCCAGTGGCGATGGCGGCCGCGATGCGCGACGCCGTGCGCGCCGGCCGGCTGGCCCTCGCCGCGGGACGCATCCCGCGGCGCAACTACGCCACGGCCTCGACTCCCGACGAGGGCCTGGCGGACTTCTCCTCCGTCAGCTGACGACTTCGATGGTGCCGTTCATGGTGGCTGGGTGCAGTGTGCAGCGGTAGTGGATCACGCCGGGTTTGGTGACCTTCACCTCAAACGTGCCGCCTTCCCCGAAGTTTTTCGAGGCGAATTTGCTCGGCCCTGACGCGGAGGTCACATTGTGTTCGACCGGATCCTCGTTGGTCCACTCGATCGTGCTTCCCACCTTCACCTTCAGGGTGTCCGGTTCGATCGCGATTTCGTGATAGTTGATCTTCACGAGGCCGCTCTGCACCGGGGCGCTGGCGGGTGGGGCGGCGTAGTTGATCTTCCCGTTGGTGGTCAGGCCGCTCTTGACAGTCCCGGTGCTGGCGGCCGCGCTCGTGCTCGTCGTGCTCGTCTGTCCGCTCGATTTGCCAGATCCGCAGCCGGCGGCGAAAGCGATCAACGCGCAGGCGGCGAGGACGGTTACGGCTCTGTTCATCGACGGTCCTTTCTCGAGAGCACTTGCAGGCGACAGATCGCCCACAGGCCAGCCTAACCGAGCGGGGGCCGACTCGCGCAGGAGCTGCGGCGCAGTCCCACGGCAGGTCCCGCTGCCCCCGGGCCGCGGGTTGTTCGCCACCTGGCGGCCGTCGTCCCGGCGGGTCCCAGCCGAGACGGGCCCCTAGACTGGTCGGTCCCATGGCGCCACGTCATTTCCTCACCGGCTCGGAGCTCAGCGCGGCAGAGCTCGACGGACTGCTCGCCCGTGCGATCGAATTGAAGGGCGCTCCCCTGTCCTCGCGCGCGCTCGCGGGACGTGGGGTGGCGTTGATCTTCGAGAAGCCCTCCACGCGCACCCGCCTGTCGTTTGAGATGGGGGTGCACGAGCTCGGCGGCCACGCCCTGGTGCTGCGCGCCGGGGAGACCCAGCTCGCGCGCGGGGAGTCCCCGCGCGACACCGCACTCGTGCTCTCCCGCCAGGTGGCTGCGGTGGGAATCCGCACCGGCCCCGACTCGCTGCTGCAGGAGCTCGCCGAATACGCCGAGATCCCTGTGTTCAACATGCTCACGGCGTTGCACCACCCCTGCCAGGCGCTGGCTGACCTGATGACCGTTCGCGAGGCCTTCGGCGCGCTCGCCGGACTGCGCCTGGCCTATGTGGGCGACGGCACCAACGTGGCTCGCTCGCTGGCGATTCTCGGGACGATGGCGGGCATGGACATTGCGATCGCATCCCCGTCCGGCTACTCGCTCGAGCAGGACCTGTCGCTGCCGGCAGGCGCCGAGGGCTCGCTGACGCTCTATCGCGACCCCCACGAGGCGGTGTCCGGAGCGCATGTGCTCTACACCGACGTGTGGGTCAGCATGGGTGACGAGGACACAGCCGCCGAGCGTCGGGCGGCGCTCGGGCCCTACCGCATCGACGACACGCTGCTGGACGCGGCCGCGCCCGGAGCGATTGCCCTGCATTGCCTGCCCGCTCACCCGGGCGAGGAGATCACCGCCGATGTGCTCTACGGCGCCCGTCAGCGGATCTGGGATCAGGCCGAGAACCGCCGGCACGCACAGAAGGCGCTGCTCGAGCTGCTGATCGACCCTCAGCCGGTATGAGCGCTTCCCTGGACACCGACCGCAAGCTGGCGGTCAACGCGCTCGAGAAGGGCGGCTCCGCCGAGGCGGGCCGCCCGCAGGCTCGGCCTGCCCGTCCCGAGCGCGGGCAGCAGGTGGAGCTCGAGGTCGACTCTCTCGCCCACGGCGGCGAGGGCGTTGCGCGCTATGGCGATGGCGGCTATGTGGTGTTCGTCGCGGGCGCCATCCCTGGTGACCGGGTGCGGGCGGTGGTGGTCAAGCGCAAGCGCAGCTACGCCCATGCCCGCACCGTCGAGATCCTGAAGCCAGGTCCTGAGCGGATCGCGCCGACGGCGATGCACCCCGGTGTGGCATGGCAGGTGATCCCATACGAGCGCCAGCTTCAGATCAAGAGTGAGCAGGTGGAGGATGCTCTGCGGCGGATCGGGCGGCTCGAGGGTTTCGAGCTGCAGCCGATCGTGGCAGCGATCGAGCAGTGGCGCTATCGCAACAAGCTCGAGTATTCCTTCGGCCAGGACGAGCAGGACGCTCTCGTATGTGGCTTTCACGCCCCCAGCGGCTGGAAGAAGGTCGATCCGATCGAGGACTGCATGCTGGCGTCGGAGATTGGCAACAGGGCGCGTGATGTCACGCTCGAATGGGCTCGCCAGCAGGGGCTGCGCGCCTGGGACAGGCACCGTGAGAGCATCGGCTCCCAGACGCCGCTGCTGCGCAACCTGGTGGTGCGCGAAGGCCGCCACAGCGGCAGGCTGCAGATGCGACTGGTCACGACCGATGGCGAGCTGGACGTGCCCTCGCTTGCCGCTGCGCTCGTGCGCGAGCTTGGCGAGCAGACAGTCAGCGGCGTGCTGTGGACGCGCTCCTCCTCGCTGGCCGAGACCACGATGGGTGGCGAGACGGAGCTCGTGTGGGGCGACGCCGAGCTGCCAGAGCGTCTTGGTGAGCTCGACCTGCGGATCTCCTCGGAAGCGTTCTTTCAGACCAACACCGAGATGGCCGAGGTTCTGTACGGGATCGTCCTCGACTATGCTGCCCTGGAAGGCTGGGAGCGTGTGTACGACCTCTACTGCGGTCTCGGCACGATCGCACTCACGCTGGCGCCGCGCGCCGGCGAGCTGTGGGGGATCGAGATCGTGGAGCAGGCGGTGGCCGACGCGATCGCTGCCGCCAAGCGCAACGAGGTGACGAGTGCCCGCTTCTTCGCCGGCGATGCCCGCCTGGCGCTGCCCGAGCTGATCGAGCGCGCCGGCAAGCCGGACGTCGTGGTGGTGGACCCGCCCCGGGCCGGTCTCTCCCAGAAGGTGGTGCGGCGCATAATCGAGGCCTCCCCCAAACGCATCGTGTACGTCTCCTGCAACCCCACCACGCTCGCTCCCAACGCGGCGCAGCTGGTCGAGGCGGGCTGGCGACTGGTGAAGGTCCGCCCGGTGGACATGTTTCCCCAGACCCCGCACATCGAGTGCGTGGCGCTGCTCGAACGTACGTAATTCGTCCGCAGCCAGGCTGAAAGTCCGCCGTGGGAGGTAGCGTGCCGGCAACGGCAATCAGCAGGGTATGCACGGCTTCCTCAGCTCGGGCTCGACGGTGATGCAGATCGACCTGGAGACGACCGCGACGAGCGGTCCTCAGACATGCGGAGTGATCGGGGACGCGATCCCGATCTCCTGATCTGAGAGCGGGAGGTCGACCAGAAGGAGGTCGATCAGGGCTCGACGGTGGCGGCCCCGGCCCGTGGGCCGCCACCGGTAGTCTTGCGCCTCATGCGTGCTGCCACGATCCGCGACGGACAGGTTCTCCTGGAGGAGCACCCCGATCCCGCTCCCGGTTCTGGGGAGGTGCTTGTACGCGTGCGAGCGGCCGGTCTCAACGGGGCGGACATGATGCAGCGCCGCGGTCTCTACCCGGCGCCTCCCGGCTCGCCGCAGGACATCCCCGGACTGGAGCTGGCGGGGGAGGTACAGGCGCTCGGCCCCGGCGCTCAGCGATTCGACATCGGGGATCGCGTGATGGCGATCGTCGGTGGTGGCGGGCAAGCCGAGCTGGCCGTAGTGCATGAGCGTCAGCTGATGCCGGTGCCTCAGACGCTTGACTGGCCCCGGGCGGGCGGCTTGCCGGAGGTGTTCACCACTGCCCATGACGCGATCTTCACCCAGGCAGAATTGCGCCCGGGCGAGCGCCTGCTAGTGCACGGCGGGGCCGGTGGCGTGGGCACCGCCGCGATCCAGCTCGCCAGGGCCGCCGGCGCCAGCGTGGCCGCGACGGTCCGCCGTGAGGAGCTGCGCTCTCAGGTGACCGAGCTTGGAGCCGAGGTCATCCCACCTGAGAGCTTTGGGGAGCAAG
>DATHPT010000360.1:0-2368 GCA_035483615.1 Solirubrobacteraceae bacterium
GAAGCTCATTCGCCAGATATAATGGAGAACCAGCCCGAACTTCTCGCGCAGCATTATTCGGAAGCGGGGTTGGTCGAAAAAGCGATCGCCTACTGGGGTAAAGCCGGTCGAAGGTCCGTCGCCCACTCGGCGATGGCGGAAGCGGCTACGCAATACCAAAGGGCGCTGGACCAGCTGGCGCTGCTGCTAGACGACGCGGAACGACAGCGACAGGAGCTCGAATTTTGCAGCGCCTTGGGCGCGGTGGTTCGAGCCGTCAAAGGCAATGCAGCGCCGGAAACTGGTTACGCCTTCGCCCGCGCCCGGAAGCTGTGGGAGCAGCTGGGTTCCCCCTCGGAGTTCCTACACGTTCCTTATGGGCAGTCTCGCTATCACGTCTACCGCGGCGAATTGGATTTGGCGCTGCGCCTGGACGACGAGTTGCTGCGCCTGAGCCGCCAGCGCGACGACACGGCTGGGCTCGTTCTCGGCCACACCCACCTCCGGTCTAAACCTATTGTATGCCGGCAGGTTCGCGTCATCCCGGTCTCATCTTGAAGACGCGCTTGCTCTGTGCGATTCGGTCCCTCACCGCTTGCTTATCCACCAGGCTGGAGTTCACCCCCACGGATCGGCGCACTCGTTCTTGGGAATTGTCCTTTTCTGTCTTTGGTTCCCGGACCAGGCGTTGGCACGTAGCAGTGCATCAATGGCTGAGGCTCGGAGACTGGCCCATCCGCCGACCTGGGCTTCCAGCGTGACCGGGAGTGCCAGGCTGCTTTCCCTCCTAGGAGACAATGTAGCGTTGGATCAGCGTGCCGACCTGATGCTTGCAGTAGCGACCGAGCACGGTTTTCCCCTCTGGCATGCGCTGGGAACGATCTTTCGCGGCTGGGTAAAGGTCAGAAATGGCGATTTGCCGGAGGGGATATCGCTGATGAGCAGTGGCCTGACCGCTTGCCGTGCGACCGGGGCGGAGGGGAATATGACCGCTTTTGTCGCCCTCCTCGCCAGGGGTTATGAGATCGCAGGGCAAATTGAAGAGGCCATGATCCAGTTGAACGATGGTTTGCGGATCACGGAAAAGACAGGTGAGCGCTGGCTCGAAGCGGAGCTGAACCGGCACAAGGGCGAGCTCTTGCTGCGCCAAGGGCAGCCCGAAGCCGCCGAGGAACTGTATCGCAAAGCGCTGAGCACCGCCGAAAAGCAGGAGGCGAAGCTCTGGGAATTGCGCGCCTCCGTGAGCCTCGCCCGGCTGTGGCGCACTCAGGATCGCCGCGCCGAAGCCCGCGACCGGCTCGCGGCGGTCTACGGCTGGTTCACCGAAGGCTTCGATACGTCCGATCTCAAAGAAGCAAAGTCGCTGCTCGACGAACTGGCGTGAGCCGGCGACTGGCATGTGCCGAATGGGGCACGAATGTCCGCTCCCTGGCCGGCCCAGCATCCACGGTGCGTGGGCCACGAATGGCTCTTAAGGGTCGAAGGCGGCGGTTGGAGAAAGGGCCGGTGAACGTCGACTATAGCACCTTGCGACGCTTGCTCGGCACCTGACCTGAGTTGGCTTGGGCGGATCACGGGCACCCGACTGGTGCCGTTCTCCTCCCGTGTGTTTGCCTCCCTAGGCAGCAATCGGTTCGATCAGGCCCGGGTCATTATTCTTGACGTTCCCGACACGCGCGCTCACCGGCCAGCAGGCCATCTGTTCGGAGGGAAACGGCGCGAGCAGGACCTTGAGCCGGGACGCATCGGCAGGCTCCTCCCCGAGCCAAACCGGCCAGGTCTCGGGTTTGAGGACGACCGGCATACGGTTGTGAAGCTCAGCGCATAACTCATTCGGCGTGGTGGTGATAATGGCGAAGCTACGCACCCATTCGCCCGCCGGTGAGCGCCAATTTTCCCATAGGCCCGCCAGCGCCATCAGCCTGCGGTCTGACAACGCGATCGCGTAGGGCTGTTTCCCGGTCGCGATCTTTTTCCATTCGGAGAAATTGTCGACCGGCACGAGGCAGCGGCGGCGCTGGAAAGCTTCGCGAAAGGCCGGCCTGTTCTCGATCCCCTCGGCCTTGGCGTTGATGTTGGCGAAACCGACGTTGAAATTCTTGGCCCAGACGGGCACGAGCCCCCATCGCAACATGTCGAGGCTGCGCTCGCCGGCCTTGCTATCGTAGCGGACCACGGGGAGCGAGTCGGTCGGCGCCACGTTCCAGCTCGGCGGGAAGTTTGGACTTGGCCGATGTGGCGGGATCGAGAATACAAGCTTGATCTCGCTGACATCGGAGGAGAGACGGGCGCGTCCACACATGATCCAACCATAACCCAGCGGTGCCGCGGGCCCAACGGGCTGGACACCGTTAAAACCGGCGTGCAATCTATATAAGAACAAAGAGGG
>DATHPT010000361.1:0-22251 GCA_035483615.1 Solirubrobacteraceae bacterium
GCCGGCGTGGATGAGATCGGCCGGCTCGCGGAGAGCTTCAATGCGATGCTCGATGCGCTGCAGAGCTCGATGGACGCGCTCGATGCCTCCGTCCACGCCCAGCGCCAGCTCGTCGCCGACGCCTCCCACGAGTTGCGCACGCCCGTCACGAGCCTGCGCACCAACATCGAAATCCTCAAGCAGGAGCACGACATGGGCGCCGGCGAGCGTCAGCGGATGCTCGAGGACGTGGTCGAGCAGATCGAGGAGCTGACGCTGCTGATGAACGACCTGATCGAGCTCGCCCACGGCGAGCAGCCACGCGGCGCGACCGAGGACGTGCGCCTGGATCTCGTGGTCGAGGAGGCCCTGGATCGCGCCCGCCGCCATTCCCCCGAGACCCCTTTCGCGGTCGAGCTCGATCCAGTGGTGCTCACCGGCGCCCCCGCCCGACTCGGGCGAGCGATCAACAACCTGATCGACAATGCCGTCAACTACAGCCCCGCCGGCAGCCCCGTAGAGATCGCGCTGCACGGCCAGGAGCTGACCGTACGCGACCACGGAGCGGGGATCTCGAGCGCCGATCTCCCCCATGTGTTTGACCGCTTCTACCGCGGCGCAGAGGCGCGCGGACGATCAGGGTCCGGTCTGGGTCTGGCGATCGTGCGTCAGGTGGCCGAGCAGCACGGTGGAAGCGTCAGCGCCGAAGCCGCTCGCGGCGGAGGCACGCTGATGCGCCTGCGTCTGCCCGACTCGGAGCCGGTCGAGTCGCTGCCGGGGCTCGACCCGGCCATGCACGCCGCGGGTTGACTCTGCCATCGGCCCAGCGACGCTCTGTCAAGACGGCGGACCCGGCAGGCCAAGCAGCTGGATCACCGAGAAGATCAGCAGCAGCACTCCGACCCCGATCACCGCATAGCGCGCGGCGCGCAGCAGATGGCCGCTGATTCCCACCAGGAACAGCACCGTGGCCAGGAAGACCGTGTCGCGCACATACTTGTCTCCGGTGGTGCCCGCGGTCACGCCGGTGGCGAACGCACGGTCCGCCTCGGCGCTGTAGGCGTTCGCCGAGGCTTCCTGGGGGATCACATACTGCGGCATATAGGACGGCCCCGGAGGAGCGTGGGGGTTGTGGGCCGGATCGGTCGCCAGCCACGCGTGGAACGCGGGCCGGTAGCCGGGGCGAAGGCGCCTTTCCGCCAGCTCCTGCGAGCGCTGGTTGCCTGCCACGAATGCACTGAACCACGCATTGAAGGAGACCGAGTCGAGCGTGCGGATCTGGGTCGCCTGGATTTCGTCGCGGCTTGACTTTGTGCGCGCCGCCGAAGCGCTCGCCAGCGACACCGAGGACTCCGTGGACCACTTGGCGGCGGCGTACCCCGACCACGCCGCCAGCACCGCCACCAGCGACAGCAGCAGCGCCTCGATGATCGACAGCGCCCGATCGCGGAAATCCTTCGGCTCGGACTCCCCGTGCTCGGCTGAGCGCTTGCTGTGCTCACCGATCTCTTTGCCGACCTCAGCCGGCGACAAGCCCTCAGCCATGCGGCATCATAGACCGCCAAGCGGCATGGCCGCCGGATGCATCCAGCCGAGCGACGAGCCCGGCTCAGATACCCGTCTCGGCCGCGAGCCTGCCGCTTGCCACCGCCTTTCGCAGCGCCCGGTAGTCAAGCTCGTTCTGGTCGGCATAGGCCACGGAGAATTCCGCGAGCGCACGATCGAATGCGTCTGACCTGCCGAGATAGGAGGCGATCGCGACCCGGTCGCCCGAGCGCGCGTGACCGCGCGCCAGCGTCCAGCCGCACATCAGCCCCCACAGCTCCATTCCAGCCGGGGTCATCCCGGCGATGTCGGCCGAGCCCTTCCAGTCGCGCAGCTGCCGAATGTAATAGTCGCGTCGGGAGCCGTCCCAGGCAAAGCGCTCCCAGCCGAGGAAGATGTCACTGGCGGCCTGCATCAGCCGCTGACCGGCCACCACCCGGTGCCCGTGGTTTGAGAACCTGCTCCTGGAGGTGAACCGCTCGAGCACGGAGGCCTCGGCCTGCTTGACCTGCAGCAGCAGCGGAGCCCCGTGATCGTCGAGCAGCAGCAGGATCCAGGCCTCGGTCCCCACGCTGCCGACCCCCACGACCTTGCGAGCCAGATGAACCAACCGGTAGCGCTCGAGCAGATGGCGTCGATCTGGCTCTAGCGTGCGCCGGTAGGAGCGGATGATCTGCCGGAGAGCCCCGAGTGCCACGTCAGAGTCGGCTTCCTCCACGAACGCCTCGACCGGGATGATCAGCGGAGGGTCGCTGAGGATCTTTGGCTGACCGTCGAGAACGTGACAGAGCTTGTCGAAGGCCTGATGACTGTCATGCGCCCGCGCCTTGGCGATCGCCTTCCACACGCTCGGCGTCTTTCTGGGGTCGAGCAGCGAGCGAAAGCGCGGCAGCAGCTCGTCCATGTCGAGGTGCGCGTACCACACGCCGAGCATCGGCTTGGCCGCGAGCTCGATCATGGTCTCGCGATAGGAGCGGACCGCACGGCGCACGATGCGACTGCGCTGCTTTGCGGTGAACCCGTTCTCGCGCCCCGCCACCTCGAGGCTCGTGGACAGCCGCTTCACGTCCCACTCCCACGGCCCGAGCGCCGTCTCGTCGAAGTCGTTCACGTCGAAGAACAGGTGACGCTCCGGCGAGCCGAAGATGCCGAAGTTCGACAGGTGCGCATCCCCACACAGCTGGACCTTCAGGCCCGAGTCTCCCGTGCCTGCCAGGTCCGAGGCCATCGCAAGCGCTGCCCCGCGGTAGTAGGTGAAGGGAGAGACCAGCATTCGACCATGCCTGATCGGCACGAGGTCCGGAGCGCGAGTCCTGGCCTGCTCCTCCAGCAGCTCGACCGGGTCGCCGCGGTCTGCCCTGCCCTCCCAGACGGCGTGGCTCGAACGCGAGACAGCGGCCCGCGCACGCTTGCCGCGCGCGGCGCGCTCCACTACTGAAGGGTGCTCCACTGGACTGCCCTCCTTCCCGGCCGGGCGCCGAGCTTAGCTCCTATATCCGCGGGGAGCAAACGGCCCGCAGCGCGTAGATGGGGCGGAGATCCAGATCGGGCGACAATCGAGATCGGCCCGGAGATCGGGGCGGAGATCGGCGTCAGAGATCGAGATTGGCGCATCGCCCTTCAGCTCGGCGCTGCGCTGCGCTGCTGCTCCCGGATGCCCCTGGCATAGGCTCTCCCCTCCGCGCGAAAGGCGGCCGGAGTCAGCCCGTAGCGACGCCGGAACGCCTTCGCGAAGTGCGGCGCCTGGCGAAAGCCCACGAGCCGCGCCACGTCGCGCACCGGGATCCCCGGCTGCTCCACCAGCAGCTGCGCGCCCACGTTCAGACGGCGAGCGAGCAGGTCCTCGCGAAAGCTGACCTCGCCGAACTGCGCATAGACACGGGTGATCTGACGCGGTGAGCTCGCAAGCGCCCTGGCCACCTGCTCGAGCGTCAACGGACGCCGGTAGTGGCGTGCGATCACAACCCGCGCCAGCAGATACAGACGCCGGCGCTGCTCAACGGTGGAGGCACGCATATCCACCCATCCGACCGCCCCGCCGCAGCCGGGACGCATCCACCGAAAGGGACTCAGCCAGGGGGGACAGTCTCCCCGCGAATTGGAATTCAGCCGGCGTAGCTCTCGGCGACCTGTTCAGCCGCCGAGCTGTATGAGCCGCCGAACAGCACCGCGTGCACGAGCAGCGGGAGCAACTGCCACAGCCTCACCCGCTCCCGCCAGCCATCTGCCAGTGGCGCCTGCTCCTCATAGGCGGCGAATATCCGCTCCGAGGGCGCCCCGAACAGCCGCAGCATCGCGAGGTCCAGCTCACGATGACCGCCGTAGGCGGACGGGTCGATCAGCCACGCGCGACCCTCGGCGTCGGCGTGCACGTTGCCGCTCCACAGATCCCCGTGCAGGCGGGCCGGCGGCTCAGCCGGCCCCGCGAGATCATCCAGCCGACCGCTCACCCGCTCGACGGCGACGGCGCCAGCCTGCGACAGGGCGCCGCGATCGCGAGCGATCCGCGCGAGCGCGAGCAGCCGGCGCTCTCCATAAAACGAGCACCAGTCATCGCTCGGCTCGTTCGGCAGGCGCAGCGAGCCGAACCGCGCCTGCACGCCAAGCCGCTCGCCGAAGCCGGGGTCCCCGAAGCGGGGAGCGCCTGCCATGTGCGTGGTGGCCAAGCCCCGTCCCAGCTCCTCGGCGCCGGCCTCGCTGAGGTTGCCCGGCTCGACCCACTCGAGCGCCAGATAGTCATCGGCGACCTCGATCACGCCCGGCGTGCGCAGCGCCCCGGGCTCGGCGAGCCAGCCGAGGCCGGCCGCCTCCAGCGCGTACTCCCCCTCACCGGCATCGGGGCGCGTCTTGACGAATGCCTCGCTCCCTCTCAAGCGCACCCGGAACGCCTCGTTGATGTCACCGCCGCCCACCCGTCGCGCGTCGCTCGCGCCCTGCGGGAGGCTCATCGCAGATCGGCGGCTCGCGCCTGCTCGAGCAGCCCTGTGCACGCGGCCTGCACCTGGTCGAGCACGATCTCAAACCCGCGGCGGCTGTCGTAGTAGGGGTCGGGGACGTCCAGGTCCTCGACCCCCGTGCTCGCCGGATCGAACTCACGCAGCAGGCGCACCTTCGCGCGCGCGGGCTCGTCGGGGGCCAACCGGCGCAGCTCGCGCTCGTTGGAGCGGTCCATCGCGAGGATCAGGTCGAAGCGCTCGAAATCGTCCGCGTGCACCTGGCGGGCTGCCCCTTCCAAACTGATCCCACGGCGCAGCGCGGCCTCGCGGGCGCGCGGATCGGGCGGCTCGCCCACGTGCCAGCCTCCGGTGCCCGCGCTGTCGAGCTCGATGCTCTGCTGCATGCCGGCATCCGCCACGAGCTGCCTCATCACGCCCTCCGCGGTCGGCGAGCGGCAGATGTTCCCCAGACACACGAACAGGATCCTCACTGCGCGCGGCACCTCACGAGAACGCCCCCCAATCCAAAAGATCCGCCAGCGACCCGCGCAATCGAGATCCTGGACCGGCCCGCGGCCACTGTCCTCACTCCTCCCCCAGCTCGAGCACCGCCAGGAACGCCTCCTGGGGCACCTCCACGCGCCCCACCTGCTTCATGCGCTTCTTGCCCTCCTTCTGCTTGCCCAGGAGCTTCTTCTTGCGCGAGATGTCACCGCCGTAGCACTTGGCGATCACATCCTTGCGGAACGCCTTGACCGTCTCGCGGGCGATGATGTGCGAGCCGATCGCCGCCTGGATCGGCACGTCGTACTGCTGGCGTGGGATGCGCTTGCGCAGCTTCTCGGTGAGTGTGCGTCCCATGTCATAGGCCTTGTCCTTGTGCACCACCATCGACAGGGCGTCCACCGTGTCGCCCGCCAGCAGCACGTCGAGCTTGACGAGGTTGGCGGGCTGCAGCCCGTTCAGCTCATAGTCGAGCGAGGCATATCCGCGCGTGCGCGACTTCAGCTGGTCGAAGAAGTCGAGCACGATTTCGGCAAGCGGCAGGTCGTAGGTCATCTGCACGCGCTCCGGCGAGAGGTAGTGCATTCCAGCCGGCTCCCCCCGGCGCTCCTGGCAGAGCTCCATCACCGCGCCCACATACTCCCGCGGAGCGATCACCTGGGCCTTGATGAACGGCTCGCGGATCTCAGCGATCGTGCCGGGGTCGGGCATGTCGGAGGGGTTGTGCACCTCGATCTCCTCTCCGTTCGTGAGCGTCACGTCGAACTCGACCGAGGGCATCGTGGCAAGCAGCTCGAGGTCGTACTCCCGCTCCAGGCGCTCGCGCACGATGTCCATGTGCAACAGGCCCAGAAAGCCGCAGCGGAAGCCGAAGCCGAGCGCATCGGAGGTCTCGGGCTCCCAGGAGAGCGCGGCGTCGTTGAGCGTCAGCTTCTCCAGGGCGTCGCGCAGGTCGGGGTAGCGGTCGGAGTCGATCGGGAACAGGCCGCAGAACACCATCGGCTTGACCTCCCGGTAGCCCGGCAGTGGCTCGGACGTGCCCTTCTCGCCGCGGTTCGCGGTCGTCAGCGTGTCGCCGACGCGCAGCTGGGTGACGTCCTTGATGCCGGTGATCAGGTAGCCCACCTCCCCGGCGCTCAGCTCCTTGACCGGCGTCATCGTCGGCGAGAAGAAGCCGATGTCGTCGATCTCCGCATGCGTGCCCGCCGCCATCGCCCTGATCGCCTCGCCCTTCCTGAACACGCCGTCCACCACCCTGATGTAGGCGATCACGCCCCGGTACTGGTCGAACTCCGAGTCGAAGATCAGCGCCCTCGGCGGCGCCTGCGGGTCCCCTGAAGGCGGCGGCACCCGCCGGACCAGCTCATCCAGAACCTCCCGCACGCCCTCCCCGGTCTTGCCGCTGATCTTCAGGATCGCCTCCTCCGGCTCGCCGATCAGCTCGGCCGCTTCCCGGGCCACCCGCTCGGGCTCGGCGCCGGGCAGGTCGATCTTGTTCAGGCACGGAATCAGCTCCAGCCCCGCCTCCACCGCCAGATAGGTGTTGGCGACCGTCTGCGCCTCCACCCCCTGGGAGGCGTCCACAACCAGCAGCGCACCCTCGCACGCGGCGAGCGAGCGCGACACCTCATAGGTGAAGTCCACGTGCCCCGGCGTGTCGATCAGATGCAGCTGATATGTCTCGCCGTCGGAGGCCGTGAAGGCGACCTTCACCGCCTGCGCCTTGATCGTGATTCCCCGCTCGCGCTCCAGGTCCATCGAGTCGAGCACCTGCGCGCGCATCGCCCGCTCGTCCACCGCATGGGTCAGCTCGAGAATGCGATCGGCCAGCGTCGACTTGCCGTGGTCGATGTGCGCGATGATCGAGAAATTGCGGATCTTGTCTTGGTTCATCGCTGGTTCTACCGGGAAACCGCCCCCGGAGGGGGCGGAGGGTAGACGTGGTTGCGGATTCGGTCGTCTTGATCCATAGGCGTCCAAACTGTAGATGGCCCGCGGCTCCACCCCCACGCCCGGATGGTCCGCGTGGTGGCGGCTTCCACGGCGCGCTAGCCTTCATGGTCCGGCGGATCGCCTACTCAACCGGAGCCTTCGGGCTCGAATCGGGCCACGCACCAACCTCGTGTTGGTGGCCAGTCCCGATGGTTGGGAGTGTCATAGCCGCCCAGGCATAGACACATTTTAAGTCCTGGGACGTAGTAGTAACCCGGTGATCTTTGTCCGGACCAGGGCCGGGAGGGCGAAAGCCCTCTCGGCCCTTCTTCCTGTCCGGCGCCGGGCCGCCCCACACTCCGGGAGCGCGCCGGAGCAGAGGCTCAGGCTCGGCCGAGCTGAGCCATGATCAGGCGGTGCACCTGATGGGCCTCGGGCACGTGCATCGCGAACACCGCCCGCACGTACACGAGCACCCCAGCCACCCCCGCTCCGCCCACGCTCACGATCTGTGCGGGCAGCGAACCGCCCAGCAGCGCGTTGAGCCCCCGCCACACCAGCCAGGAGACGGCCCCGAGCAATACTGAGGCGACCGTGATGCGAGCGGTGATCATCGTCGTCTGCCTGCCTTCAACACGCCCGTTGAAGCCGATCCGCAGACGGTGCAGCTGCAGCGCGGTCATCACCGCATTGGCCACCACCGTGCCGATGATCAGGCCTGCGATCCCCAGCGGCTTGTAAAGGCCAACGCTGACGATGATGTCCACCACGATGTTGAGCGCCGCCAGCCGCGTCGGGATCCATGGTCGCTGGACCGCGAAGAAGGTTCGCGTCAGCAGCAGGTTCACGCCGCCGAACGGCAGGCTGAACGCGAACCAGAACAGCGCCGTGGAGACGAGGCTGGTCGACTGGGCGTTGAACTGGCCGCGTTCGAACACCAGCCTCACGATCGGCGTTGCGAGCACGATGATGAACGCCGCCGCCGGGATCAGCAGCAGGTTGATCTGGCGCATCCCCACACCAACCGTCCTGCGCATCGACGCCACGTCGCGCCGCGAGGCCATGCGGCTGAGCGTCGGAAACAGAACCGTGGCCACCGCCACGCTGAACAGACCCTGCGGCAGCATGTAGATGCGAAATGCATTGTCGATCGCCCGCGGCGCTTCGTCGGAGACGAGCGTCCCGAACACCGAGTTGATCAGCTGGTCGAGGTTCACGATGCCGAGGCCGATCGTCACCGGAAGCATCAGCACGAACACCTGCCTGATGCGCGGGTCGTGCCAGTCGATCGACATCTGCAGGCGGAAGTCGATCCGCCCAAGCGCCCCGAACGCCATCAGCATCTGCACGAACGTGGCGATCAGGATCGCGATCGCATAGGCGTAGAGCTGGTTGCCGTGTTCGAAGCCGCCGGGGAAGTGCGGGCGCAGGACCACCAGCAGCACGATGATCACCAGGTTCCAGACCGCGGGTGAGATCGCGGGGATCGTGAAATGGTCGTAGGACTGCAGGATCCCGACGAGCAGACCGTTGAGACCCAGCAGCAGCACCACAGGGAACAGCACCTGCGAGAGACCCACCGTCAGCGCGTCCAGCGGAGCGTTGAAGGTGGGGCCCGTGAACAGCGGCATGATCACACCCGCCGCCAGCACGAAGAACGCGGTCAGCGCTCCCAGCACGATCAGGATGATCCAGAACAGTGTGGAGGCCAGCCGGAACGCCTCGCGCTTGCGACCCTGCTGGAGCAGGTCCGTGAACACCGGCACGAACGCGGCCGACAGGGCGGCGTTCGCGAACAGGTTGCTGACGAGATTGGGGACCTGGAAGGCGAGCGTGAACGCCGAGGCGGACCCGCTCGTGCCGAAATAGCCGGCCGCCACGATTTCCCGCACAAGACCCGCCACCCGCGAGAAGCCCGTGGCGATCGAGAAGATCGCGGTGTTGCGCGCAACCTTGCCGGGGGGCGCGGGACCCGCCGGCTGCTCCGCAGATCCGGTGCTCACAGACACGGAGCGCTATAGTACGGCGCTCCGCGGCGCGCCCAGGCCGGTTGCCTGGGTAGCAGAGCGGCTATCGACATGGCCAACATCGAGTCACAGAAGAAGCGCATCCTCCGCTCCGAGCGCGAGCGTCTTGAGAACCGTGAATACACATCGGCGATCAAGACCTACTTCCGTCGCCTGGAGACGGCCGCCCAGGAGAAAGACGCCGAGGTCGCCGCCACCGAGCACCGCCGGCTCGTGAGCACGATCGACAAGGCTGTCAAGCGCGGTGCTCTGCATCGCAACACCGGCGCGCGCAAGAAGTCCCGCGCGGCCCGCGTGCTCGCCGGCAAGAGCTCCTAGGCCTCAGCTCGCGACCCCGAGGATCGCGAGCGTATCGCGATCGAGCACGTCTTCCTCGAGCCTTAGAGCTCAGCTCGCGACCGCGAGGATCGCGCGCAGCGCGAGCGTGTCTTCCTCGAGCGAGGACAGCGACGTCCGCGAACCGCTCAGGGGCGCTCCCCCGCGGGTGTCGAGTTCCAGATCGGCGATCCGACAGATCGCCGCGCGCAGGCGCTCGGGCTCTGAGCGGGCCACATCTGAGATGAAGCGATCGGCTGCCCGTGGCGGCATCCGCAGCCCGCGCTTGATCTCCGCCGGGGGCTCCCCTGCCTGCAGGCGCACGGACACCCCCTCGGCGTCGCGCAAGCGCTGAGCCATCAGGTAAACCAGTCCCGACAGGCGCTCGCCCTGGGTGCGCAGGCGCAGATAGGAGCGCATCGCTTCGCTCGGATCGCCTCCCACCAGCGCGTCCGCGAGCGAGAAGGCGCGCCAGGCGGTCGAATGCGCGGACTGCTGCTCGATCTCATCGGCGCTCAGCTTGATCGGGGCTCCCCCGCCATCTTGGGGGTCGGCCGCGAGCGCCAGCTTCTCGAGCTCTCGCAGCAGCCGCTGCTGGCGCTCGCCGACCTGCGCCACAAGCGTCTTGGCGGCGAAGGCGTCAAGTGAGAGACCGAGCCGCGTCGCCTGCTCGCGCACCCAGCCGGCGAGCTCCCACGGCTTGATCGTCGCCTCGGCGACGATCTGGCCCTTGGCGGCGCCCACCGCGCCGTGCAGAGTCGCAGGCGCCTTGGTGCGGCCCTCCTCGCGCGCGAAGAAGGCGATCGTGGTCTCGGGCGGCATCGCGGCCATTGCGGGCTCGATGTGCTCCTTGACCTCCGCCTCCTTGAAGCGCTCCACCCCGTCCACCACGATCACCCGCCAGCCGATCGCGAACGTCATCGTCGAGAGCACCAGCGCCACCCCTTCCGGTGTGCCGGCCTCGCCGGCAAGCACCTCCACACTGGTGGCGTCGCCCTCGGCTTCGGCGAGCGCCTTCAATCGCGCGCGGCGCTCGGCGATCGCGCCGTGGTCATCGCCGTGGATCAGGTAAGCGGGCTTCAGGGCGGGCATCGATGTCGAGTCTAGTGTCGGGTCGAGACGAGTCGTGTTCGTTGCGGCGAGCGGGTGTGAGCGGGTCGTAGTTGTCGCGATTGCGCCAGACATTCGAGCTCGCATCGGGCAGGCTTGGCGCGGGGATCGAGGAACGAGTGTGACCCGCAGCACACTTCTCAACCCCCGAATCCGAGAAACTGGCCAGACAGCCAAACAAGCTGATCGAAGGGGGCGCCGTGCAGAACCTGATGCTCAAGCTCGACCGGTGGCTAAGACGCCGGCGGGTGGTGGTGCTCGCAGTTTGGATCGTGCTCGTCCTCGCGGCGGCCCCGCTGGCGGCAAAACAGAGCGAACACCTTTCAGGCGGCGGCTATGCCATCCCTGGCTCACAGTCCAAGGAGCTGTTGAGACGACTGCCTGGGATCGCCCCCGGCGCCCAGCACGCCCAGCTCGCGGGCGTGCTCGTGCCCGGCGCTGCCGCCACTGCCGGCGAGATGCGGTCGGGGCTTGCACAACTCGACACAGCGACGCGGGCCGCGCCCCATGTCAGCCTCTCCCCCACGGTGCGCGCCCAAACCGAGCGACAGATCCTCGCCGCCGGCCCGCACCAGCGAACCGTGATCGTTCCGTTCGATCTCACCGTCAATGAAGAAGGCGCCACGAATGTGGCCGAGGACCTACGTCAAAAGCTCGACTTGAACGGCTCGGACAACGGCCCAGTGGCCCTGCATCTGGTCGGCCAGAGCGCGCTGTGGTCGGGGCTTCAGGATCTAAGCAAGAAGGACCTGTCAAAGGCCGAGGCAACAGGCTTTCCGATCGTGGCGCTGATCCTGGTGGCTGTGTTCGGCTCGCTGATCGCGGCGACATTGCCGCTGGCGCTTGGTGCAGTGTCAGTGCTGATAACCGGCGCGATCATCTACCTGCTGTCGCTGACGATGGAAATGTCGGTGTTCGTGACGAACATGGCCTCGATGATCGGGATCGGCGTGGCGGTGGACTACTCGCTGTTCGTGCTCGCCCGCTACCGCCAGGAGATTCGGGCCGGTGCCACCGACGAAGAGGCGCGCGCCACAGCTCTTGCGACCTCAGGCGTGGCCGTGATCTTCTCCGGCGCGACGGTCGTGACCGCGCTTGTGGGCCTGTACATCGTGCACGCGGCGGCGATCCGCTCGATGGCGCTTGGCGCGATCGTGGTGGTGATCGTGTCGGTGCTGGCGGCGGCCACGCTGCTGCCGACGATCATCTCGCTGCTCGGCGCACGCACACATGGCCGCGGACGCGTGTTCGCACGGTTGTCGGCGTTGTTGGACTCGCTGCGCAATAGAGCGCTCAGAAGAGCTCGCGACACGCCCACCCCCACAGACGTGAAGGCCGCTGGCCGTGAATCCAGCGAGCTCGGCACGGGTTTCTGGGCACGCTGGACGGCACTTGTCACTCGCCGTCCGGCCCTCACGGCGGCGACGGCCTCGATCGCGATGCTCGCCTTGGCGACCCCGGCGCTGCACCTGCACACAACCGACGGAGCCCTGCGCCAGTTCCCCAAGGGCAATGAGACCCTGCGCGGCTTCCAGGCCGCGGCCGCGATCACCGGCGAGGGAGCCATCAGTCCAATCGAAGTGGTGGCGCCCGCAGGCGATCTGGGACGGGTGAAGCAGTTGCTCAGCGGCGATCCCGAGGTCCGCGAGCTGCAACCGGCGATCGTCTCGAGGAACGGCCGCGAAGTGTTGATCCGCGCGATTCCCCGCCACGACGGCGAGTCCCCGCAGGGTAAGGCGGCCATCGCGCGATTGCGCGCGAGCATGCCCACGGATGTTCTGATCGGCGGCGTGGGCGCATATCTGAGCGACTATCACAATGAGGTGATCGGCTCGATGTGGAAGGTGGCCCTGTTCGTGATGACGGTGACCTTCTTCGTGCTGATGTTGCTGCTGCGCTCGATCGTGCTGCCACTGAAGGCGGTCGTCATGAACCTGCTGTCGGTGAGCGCGGCGTACGGCGTGCTGACGATCGTGTTCGGGACCGTTGAAACCCTGATCCTCCCGCTCGTGCTGGCGGTCGTGTTCGGACTCTCGATGGACTATGAGGTGTTCCTGTTGAGCCGCATCCGTGAGCGCTATGCCGCCACGGGCGATACGCGGCGGGCGGTTGTGGAAGGGCTGTCCTCGAGCGCCGCCACTATCACGAGCGCGGCGCTGATCATGGTGTGCGTGTTCTCCGTGTTCGCGCTCACCGGCGTGCCCTCGATCAAGGAGCTGGGTCTGGGCTGCGCGCTGGCGATCGCGATCGACGCGACGATCGTGCGGCTCGTGCTCGTGCCCACGGCGATGGAGCTGTTCGGCAAGTGGAACTGGTGGCTGCCGAGCGGGATCGCGCGGGTTCTGCCTAACACCTCGATCGAGGCGCTTGGCCAACATGCTGTGGCAGCCGTCAAGATCAGCGAGCGCCGGCCGACGTTCGTCGCCGACTGAGCGCGATGGCTAGCCGGCCGTCTGACGCACAACCAGGTTCACAAGCCGCCCAGGCACGACGATCTCCTTGACGATCTCGCTGCCGTCGATGTGGGCCTTGACGTTGGGCGCTGCCAGGCACAGCGCCTTCAGCTCCTCGGGGCTGGCGTCGGTGGGCGCCTGCACGCGGTCGCGCAGCTTGCCGTTCACCTGGCAGACGAGCTCGTAGGCGTCGCGTTCCAGCATCTCCGGGTCTGCCTGGGGCCAGGGCTGTTCCCAGACCTGCTCGCCGGCGAGCAGGTCATAGATGTCCGAGCTGACGTGGGGCGCGAACGGGAACAGCAACGAGGCGGCGGTGGCCAGGCCGAACCGGAGGGTCTGGACCTGCAGCTGCTCGCGCATGCGGGAGCAGTCGTTCAGCAGCTCCATCACCGCAGCGATCGCCGTGTTGAAGGCGAAGCGGCGCATGTCTTCGGAGACCTTCTCGATCGCCCAGTGGGCCTTGCGCACGAGCTCTAGGTCGTCGCCCTCGAGCGATCCGTTGCCGCCGAATGTCTCGAGCGATGGCAGCGGCTCGCCCGCGCAGCGCTCGGCGGTGTCGGCCGCCAGCCGCCACAGACGGGCGAGGAAGCGGTGGATGCCCTCGACCCCCTCGTCTGACCAGTCGGCGTCCTGGTCGGGGGGGCCGACGAACAGGATGTAGCAGCGTGCGGTGTCCGCGCCGTAGCGCTCGACGATCGAGGCGGGCGGGACGACGTTGCCCTTGGACTTGCTCATCTTGGCCCCGTCCTTGGTGACCATCCCTTGAGTGAACAGCGCCTTGAAGGGCTCCTGAAAGTCGACGTGGCCGAGATCGGCAAGCGCCTTGGTGAAGAAGCGGGCGTACATCAGGTGCAGGATCGCGTGCTCGACGCCGCCGATGTACTGGTCGACCGGCATCCAACGTCGCAGGGCCGCCCGGTCCCAGGCCGCCTCCTCGTTGCGCGCGTCGCAGTAGCGCAGGAAGTACCAGGAGGAGTCGACGAACGTGTCCATCGTGTCGGTCTCCCGGCGGGCCGGCCCGCCACAGGAGGGACACTCGGTGGCGACCCAATCCTCGGCGCCCGCCAGCGGGGAGCGACCGTGAGGCGCGTAGTCCTCGATGTCGGGCAGGACCACCGGCAGCTGCTCGAAGGGGACGGGCTGCAGCCCGCAGGCATCGCAGTAGACGATCGGGATCGGACAGCCCCAGTAGCGCTGGCGGGAGACGAGCCAGTCGCGCAGGCGGTAGTTGACCGAGGCGTGGCCCTTGCCTTCCCGGTCGAGCCAACGCACGATCTCCCTCAGGGCCTCGCGGTTGTGCATGCCGTCGAAGTCGGGATGACTGTCGACCAGGGGGCCGTCGCCTGTATATGGAAGCTCATCCGCCCGGCCGCCCGCCAGCTCGCCCTCCCAGGCGTGGGTATCCCCTCCATCCTGCGGGACGCCTTCGATGACACGGCGAATCGGCAGCTCGTAGGCACGGGCAAACGCGTGGTCGCGCTCGTCGTGGCCTGGGACGGCCATGATCGCCCCTGTGCCGTACTCCATCAGCACGTAGTCGGCGACGTACATCGGGATCGCCTCGCCGTTGACAGGGTTGATCACGCTGCGCCCGAGGGCGACGCCGGTCTTTGCCTTCTCGATCGAGCCGCGCTCCTCGCCGGACTCGGTGAGGACCTGGTTGACGTAGTCACGCACGGCTTGCTCTTGGGGGGTGCCCTGCACGAGTCGCAGCACATCCGGGTGCTCGGGGGCCATCACGAAGAAGGTCGCTCCGAAGAGCGTGTCGGGGCGGGTGGTGAAGACCGGATAGTCGATCGGGTGGGCGGGATCCAGGTCTTCGCAGCGGAATGTCACCTCGGCGCCCTCGGAGCGTCCGATCCAGTTGCGCTGCATGGTCTTGACGTGCTCGGGCCAGTCGATCGAGTCGAGGTCGCCGAGCAGCCGCTCGGCGTAGTCGGTGATGCGGAAGAACCATTGCTCGAGCTGCTTGACTTCGACGACCGCGCCGCAGCGCTCGCAGCAGCCGTCCACGACCTGCTCGTTGGCGAGCACGGTCTGGTCGTTGGGACACCACTTGACAGCTGCCTCGCGACGGTAGGCAAGGCCCGCTTTGAACAGCTCCAGGAAGATCCACTGGGTCCAGCGGTAGTAGCTCGGTTCGTGGGTGCCGAGCTCGCGCGACCAGTCGATCGAGATCCCCCAGGAGCGGAACTGGCGCTGGAAGGAGGCGATCGACTCAGCCGTGGAGTCGCGCGGATGGACACCGGTCTTGATCGCGTGGTTCTCGGCGGGCAGGCCGAAGGCGTCATAGCCCATCGGGTGCAGGACGCGGTGGCCGGTGCGCCGGTGGAAGTGGGCGATGGCGTCGCCGACGGCGTATTTCTTGAGGTGGCCGATGTGGGGCTCGCCGCTCGGGTAGGGAAGCATCTCGAGCACGTAGGAGCTCGCCTCCGGCGCCTCTCCGGGGACCGGCTCGTTGGAGACCTCCCAGGTGTGCTCCTCTGCCCACACCCGCTGCCAGCGTGGCTCGATCTCCTGGGGGTCATAGCGGCGCTCTGCCATCGGACAGCGCAGGTTAGCGGTCGGCCCCGGACGGTTCTCTGAAAGTGTGCGGCACCCGCCCACGCGCGCGCACGCGCGCGCGTGACACTGCCAAAACGGACACACCGCAACCGACCCGACCGGCGAGCAGGCTGGACGTTCGGCGAAGCGACACACACGCACCCCAGCCGAGCCGACCGGCGAGCAGGCGGGACGTTCGGCGAAGCGACAGGCCCCAACCGAGCCGCCCCAAGATCAGGCGGGCTGTTCGGCGAAGCGCGAGTAGGCGCGCACCGCCTCCACGATCTCAGCAGGCGCGGTGCGGGGAGAGCCGGAGTCGAACGGAGGCTGCGGGTCGTACTCGAGCCCGAGCTGGATCGCCTGGGCGACCTGGAGCCCGGCGATCTTGGCGGCGAGCTCGAGCGCCATGTCGATCCCGGCGGTGACGCCGGCGGAGGTGGCGAGCTTGCCGTCGAACACGACCCGTTCGGGGGTGGCGTCGGCGCCGAGTGCGCGCAGCTCGTCGATGGCCTGCCAGTTGCTGGTGGCGCGCCGGCCCGTGAGCAGCCCTGCAGCGGCGAGGATCAGTGAGCCGGTGCACACCGAGGCGGTCCAGGTGGAGGTCTGATCCGCGGTGCGCAGCCAGCGATGGACGGGGCCGTCATCCATCAGGGCGGCCTGGCCGGGGCCGCCGGGGACGAGCAGGATGTCGGGGTGGGTGAGCTCGTCGATGGTGGCGTCGGCGAGCAGCGCGAGCTGTGCGGTGTCGGTGCGCTTGGGCTCGGCGCGCTCGGCGACGAAAGTCACCTTCGCGCCCGGCAGACGGCTCAGCACCTCATAGGGCCCGACTGCGTCGAGTGCGGTGAAGCGGTCGTAGATGAGTATCGCGATGTCCATGGAGGCCTGCCTCTCGTGGTTGGTTGGGATTGGGGGTTGTTCTCGTGGCCGGATCGACTCGTGGGAGCGATCACGCGGCTTCGGTTGCTCCGGCCGGCGATCCCGCGGGGTGAAAGCGGCGGCGGTACTCAGCGGGCCCGACGCCGAGCGTGCGCAGGAATGCGCGGCGCATCGTCTCGGCGACGCCGAAGCCGCAGGCGCTGGCCACCGCTGCCACCGGCGCGGTGGTGTCCTCGAGCGCGCGGCGGGCGGTTTCCAAGCGCACGCTCTCGACATAGCGAGCGGGCGTGACCCCGGTCTCGGCGGCGAAGCTGCGAGCGAAGTGGCGTGGGCTCATGTGGGCAATCTGCGCGAGGGCATCCACTGAGAGGTCGCCTGAGACGTGCTCGAGGATGTGGCGACGGACCTCGCGCAGGGGCTCTCGGACGGGCTCCTGGGCGGCGAGCGTGGCGCTGAACTGGGCCTGGTTTCCGGGGCGGCGCAGGAACAGCACGAGCTGGCGGGCGATCGCGAGCGCGGCCTCGCGGTCGAGGTCTTCTTCAAGGAGCGCGAGCGCGAGGTCCATTCCGGCGGTGACCCCCGCCGAGGTCCAGACAGGGCCGTCGCGCAGGAAGATCGGCTCGGGATCGACTTGGACGGCGGGATGGCGGCGGGCGAGCTCGGAGGCGGCGGCCCAGTGGGTGGTGGCGCGACGCCCGTCGAGCAGACCGGCGGCGGCGAGCAGGAACGCGCCGGTGCAGACCGAGGCGGTGCGTCGCGCGCGGGCCGAGGCCCGCGCGACCCACTCGATTGTGGCCGGGTCGGCGCTCGCCTCGCGCGAGCCGTGCCCGCCCGCGACGATCAGCGTGTCGAGCCGTCGAGGAGCCTCGAAGAGATCGCCGTGGGGGACGATGGCAAGGCCGCTCGAGGTGTGCAGCGGAAGGGCCTTGCGACCGATCACGCGCACGCGATAGCCCGGATCCGCGCGGGCCGTGGCCTCGATCAGGGATTGTGCGCCCGCGAACACCTCCAGAGGGCCGGTGACGTCGAGGCTCTGGACCCCTGGGTAGGCAAGGATCGCGATCTCGCGGGGATGGCGGGATGAGGGCATCGCTCGATCATGGCCGAGCAAGCGCCTGTCCGCAAGGACATATTTCCCACTGTTTCTGCCGTGACTGAGACCAGGGTCGATCTCAGCATCCAGCCGGGCGATCCCGCTGGGACCGATCTGGGCGACGATTTGGACCAGAACGGCGACACCGGTTGCACGCTCAGGTCTTCGGGTCGATTCCCGTCAGACCCATGATGCAGGGACAAGCCTCACCCCTTCTGCCGGCTCGCCTCAGCTTCCGCGTTCAGCTCCACAACAAGTTGGTCCACCTGTCGGGATACGCTCGCACGCGCTGCCTTGGGGGCCCGAGCGGCGACCGCCTGACCTGTGCCTGCGCAATAGACAATCGCTTCGAGATGAGTGGATATCAGTGTCTCGTTGGCGACGATGAGAAACCAGCTTTGATGGTCAGCGCTCATTTCGCTGTCGGCCACGTTCGCCAAGCCCGTGTACCCACCACCACTGATCGCGTGAGAGCCTGCGGGACAGGTCGCCGTTGAGGACCCCACCGTTTCCGAGGGAATGCTCTTGGATTCACCTTTGACAATTGTGAGAGCGCTGAGGCTGGTTAGCCCCGGGGGGCCTTGCGCGCCGGTCTGGCCTTGCGAGCCGACCGGACCCTGCGGACCGACCGGACCCGGCGCACCGGCGGCACCTTGGGGGCCCTGCACACCAGCGGATCCGACGCTTCCCCTTAGCGTCTGGAGCACGCTCGGCTTGATTTGACTGGTGCTGGTTATGAGGTAGTGATGGGCGGCAAGCGCAGTGCCTCCAAGCGCAAAGAAGAGCGCGAGACCGGCAATGATCATGCTTATCGATGGTCGACTTGGACGCATGGAATTCCCCCTGGAAACGCGACTGCGTGGTTCGACAACCGCGATTGGCGTCGCTCGCCACCTTGATCCGATATTTCGTCAGCCGGGCATGAGTTAGATGGCCGACTCATCGTTCTGCCGCTGGTCACCGATTGGCTGGTTCTATGCCATGTCAGCTCGGTGGCGGCGACCGTCATGCTAGTCGGCAAATCCCACTAATCGCAATTCATGTTTCCCATTCGACGCTGAATGCATCGCGGTCGATACGTCCCCTCAGTGACTTGCGGGTGTAACGATCGCGGAGGTGGAGAGCACCTGACCTTGGGCGCCGAGCGCCTGCACCGCGAGGTAGCGTGGGACGGCGGAAATCGTGATCGATGTCTCAAAGCCCGCATGTAGAACGGTGGTGACTGGAGCAAGAGCGTGCGGATTGGCGCCGCCGAGCAGCCGCCACTGCGCGACCGCCGTGGCGCCGTTCCAGCTTGCGTACGCGAGGAGGCCGCCGTGAGAGCGGGGGCGCACGGTCAGCATCGGCGGTTGCGTGGGAGCTCCGCTCCAAGGGAACTTGAGCACGGTGTAGGACTGGTATGTGGCGGGAAGGTGACCCCCGAACAGAAGCCCGCCTCCGGAGGAGAATTCTGAGAAATAGGGTTCTTGGCCCCAGCCTACGAACCAGTTGCCGGCGGCGAGCGGCTGGAAATCGCCTTGGCTGGGGGCCGACAGCGCCGGCGAGTGGGTGAAGCTCGAGACGAGCTTGGCGGTCATGTGCTGCGTGTCGAGCGCGAGCACGATCACCCGCGATTGCGAGTGCACCTTCGGCGTGGCGCCGTTGTCGAAGAACGAGATCGTCCCGTCCGGCTCCTCCCGGACATCGTGCTGCCAGGCCGGGCCGGCGCCCGGGCCCATCGCGAAGCTCGAGTGCTTGCCGCCGATCCGCCAGAGGATCTGCCCGCTGCGGGCGTTGACGTCGTAGGCGGCCCAGGTGTTGCGTGAGTCGATCAGCAGGTTTCCCCCCTGGGGGAAGACGGCGTTGATGTGGAAGTAGTCCCATGGGGAGGTGGGCGTGCCGCCGACCGGCATGTAGGAATCGGCGAGGGCGACGTGATCGAGGCTGTGCCACTCGAAGCGGACGAGACCTGTTCTCAGATCGATCTCCTGCATAAGAGTGTCCGCGACGGCCCCGTCGGCTGGACCGCCGTAGCGGCTCAGGTTGCAGCGAATCGCGTCGTAGACGGTGAACAGGGCCGCCCCTTGAGGGGTTATCTGAAATGCGTGCAGATCCGGCTGATAGCCGTTGCCGGCGCGGACGATCGCAACGTTTTTGTAGGAGTTGTCGGCGATCACGACGCCGGCGTCGCGACGACCGTCTGCGACGAGCGGATCCTGCCACCAGGTGAGGACCGGCCGGCCTTGGTATTCCTGCACGCGCAGGTCCGCTGCGCGCTCGCCGGCCGGGATGGCCTTGAACCACACGAGCCGGCCACTGCCATCCAGGATCATCGGCCCGTACTGGCCGGGACCTGCATAGGGCGCCAGGAAGATGTCGCCGGGCGCTTGTGATCCCGAGTTGGTGGTCACTGTGACGGTCGGCGGCTTGAGGTCGGGACGTGAGTGGAAGCGCTGGAATTCGCTCGCCTTCGGCGGCGGCGGCGGAGCGGGAGGCGTCTCGAGAGAGCGACTTACGGCGTCGACCTCGGCGACTGTGAAGCGCCAGGCGAAAGGGGTCGTGGCGGCGCCCTGACGCAGGGCGGCGTGCACTGTCACGATCTCTCCCTGAACGAACGGCTTGGTGGGCAGGAAGCTCGCTCCGTCAGACTGGGAGTAGGTGAGCAGCCGGCCGGCATGAGCGCCGCTGCGCGAGCCGGAGACGCTGAGGACCGCAATGTCGGCGGCCGGTGCGCCGAGGAAGCTGATCTGGGTGAGATAGGAGGCGTCCAGCGTGTCGGGCGCGGGTGAGACGGTGATCGCGCCGCCCGCGAGCGCCGCGGAGGTGTTGAGCGTTGCAGGCGCGCAGGCCGGCGCCGTGGCGGCATCGGCGCTCGCGACCACGACGGAGCAGAGCATGAGGGTGCTGAGAAGAGCCACGACGGCGATTGCCCTGCGGGCTCTGGCGGGGATCGGCAAGCGGGAGAGGATACGCGGGGCGCAGACGTCGGGCGCCGGCAGGAGCCCTTAACATGCGCGCATGGAACCGGGTGACACCTCTGCACAGGTGAGGGCCATCGTCGACGCCGCCGAGCGGGCGGCGCGCGAGCTGCGCGAGCAGGCAGAGCAGCGCGCCGCTGAGCGGATCGCCGAGTCCGACCGCGCTGCCGCCAATCGCGTGCAGGCCGCCGAGGAGGAGGCCGAGGAGATCCTGGCACAGGCCCGGGCTCAGGCCGAGCAGGCGAGAAACGAGGCGCTTGCGTCGGTGGGCGCCATCCACGCGGACGCGGATGGGCGCATGCGGACTGCGGAGCGCGTGCGAGCCGAGGCGAGCGAGCAGAGCGAGAGCGCTCTGGCGCAGGCGCGCGAGCGGGCCGGACAGACGCTCGCCGACGCCCAGGTCGAGGCCGAGGGTGTGCTTGCCGCAGCGCACGAGCGAGCCGATGCCGAGTTGAGCGGCGTGCGCGAGCAGGAAGGCCGGCTGCTCGGGGATGCCCGCCGGCAGGCGGAGACGATCCAGCGGGAGGCGGGCGAGGAGTCCTCCAGGATGCTTGCGAGCACCCGTGAGCAGGTCGAGCGGGCACTCGCGGCAGGCGAGGATCAGCTGGCCGTGCTGCGAGCCGAGGCTCAGGAGCGGGCGAACGAGCTCAGGGCCAGGGCGCGTGCCGATGCGCGAGACATCGTCAGCGAGGCGCATTCGATCGCGCGGGAGGTGATGCGAGACGGCACGGAGATCTCTCGCAATCTGAGCGACCTCTCGGCATCGATGCGCAACAACGCCGAGCGACTGCTGCGCGACGTGCGCCTCACCCACGGCAGCATGACCGCCAGGCTGGACCAGGCCGCGCCGGGAGCCGCCTCCGCGGGCGAGGCGCGCGAGAGGAGGCGTCTCCCCCGCTCACCTCGTGAGGAGCACAGCAGCGATCTTGACGTCCCGGAGTTCATCCCGCGGGACTGAGCTCCGCCTCCTGCCCCGGGCGTTATAAGATTGAGCGCAGGCACGGGGCTATAGCTCAGCTGGAAGAGCGTCTGGCTGGCAGCCAGAAGGTCGTCGGTTCGAGCCCGACTAGCTCCATCATCGTTGACGGTGGTCGATCCAAAGCGAGTCAGGTGCAGATCCTCAGCCTCATCGTCGCTGTCTACGGGGCAGTGGTAGCCACCTGTCTCGGTTATCTGACGTATCGCAGAGAGCGCCATCGCGTTCGTCTGCGCTTTCGACTTGAGGCAGGCGGCGACGAGCCACCATGCTTGGCTATCTACGTTGTCAATCAAGGCATCCGTGCCGTCACAATCCGAAGCGGCCACTTCTTCTGGATCGATGAAGAGGGTGGGCTTGGTCCAGACCTTCGGAGCGCCGGACCGTTGCCTGCACGTCTCGACGATGGCGACGAGCTGAGACTTGGAGTACCAATCGATGAAGTGATCGGTGAGCCAGATGGATTCTTGATCGAGGACACGACTGGTCGTGAGCACCGCCAGCAGTTCTCACCTGCGTTCTTCGAGCAGCTGACACTCTTTCGTCGGTGGGTGAACGACACAGAAATGCCTTGATCCACAGGACCGGGCATCTGCCTCTCTATGTTGTTCTCCAGCGCGCGTAACCATGGTGCGGAGCATCGGCCCAAGCCGCGGGAGGCGGCAGGCAAAGCTGTACAGCCCACTTGCAGCGAGAGCCTGAATCCAGGCAGTTCACCCGGCGGTCATACTTCCTGTCTTCATGGAGGCCTCACAGACACAAACGAAGACGGTTCTGGTGACGGGTGGCTCGGGCTTCCTCGGCAGCTGGTGTGTGATCGAGCTTCTGCGACGCGGCTATCAGGTGCGTACGACCGTCCGAGACCTATCGCGCGAGGCGGCGCTCCGCGCCGCGATCGACGGTGAGCTCGACGCCGGGGAAAATCTCTCGGTGGTGGCCGCGGACCTACGAAGCGAGGACGGCTGGGAGCAGGCCGTCGAGGGCTGCGATTACGTCCTGCACGT
>DATHPT010000362.1:0-8015 GCA_035483615.1 Solirubrobacteraceae bacterium
CGACCTTGAGTACGCAGACGAGGTGACCCTGGGCAAGGCGCTCGCGGGGCGACGCTCGCTCTGATGGGCTCCGGCGAGCAGGTCGCGGCCGGCTCGCGCGCGGGCCAGCGGGTCAGAAGCGTCCATTCGCGCGCGGGCCAACAGATCGGAGGCGTCCAATCGCTGGAGGGCCAGCGCGTCGGGCGGGTCCATGCGCTGGACGGCCTGCGTGGTCTGGCGGCGGTCGTGGTCGTTCTGCACCACGCGCTGCTCGCGTCCGCTCCAAGTCTTGCGAGCGTGTACGGCGCAGCCCCGCCGTCCTCGCTCAGAACCGTCGAATGGCTGCTCGCCTACACGCCGCTGCACATCGTGTGGGCCGGCCAGGAGTTCGTCGTCGTGTTCTTCGTGCTGAGCGGCTTCGTGCTCTCGCTCCCCGCCGTTCACGGCAAGCGTCAGCCGGTCGCCTCCTACTACCCAAGCCGCCTGCTCCGTCTCTATGTGCCGGTGTGGGGCGCGCTTGGGTTCGCCGCGATTGTGCACGTCGCCGTCCGCCACCGCATGCTGGATGGCGCGAGCTTCTGGCTGAACAACCATTCCCAGGCGCTCACGCTCGCCGGTCTCACACGCGAGGCCACACTGCTCACAGGCGCCGGTGACTGGGCTTTCACGACGGTTCTGTGGTCATTGCGCTGGGAGGTGGTGTTCTCGCTTGCGCTGCCGCTGCTGCTGTGGGCGATGGTCCGTATGAGACCGCGCTTCAGCTGGCTGGTCGTGATCTTCTGCACGCTGGCGCTGCTCGGTCGGGGCTCCAACGAATACCTGCTCGAGCTGCCCCCCTTCCTGCTGGGGATGGTGATGGCCTTCTCGTTGAAGCACATAGAGCGCGTCAAAGAGCTGCTGCGTCCGCGCACGATTCGCAACCGAGCCATCGAGTTCGCGATCGTGGGGGCGTGCGTGAGCGGGCTGACCGCCGACTGGTGGGTCACCAACTCGCCCAACTCGGCGCTGCTGATCTGTGCCGGAGCATGCTTGGCCGTCTTTGCGGCTCTGGTCGTGGGATGGCTGCAACGCCCGCTGGAGTCACGGCCGCTGCAGTGGACCGGTAAGCGCTCCTACAGCCTCTATCTCGTGCACGAGCCGATCGTTGTCGCGCTTGCATTCGCGGCCGGTGGCAATCCCGTGGTGGCGGTGTTCGTGCCGGTGGCTCTCCTGGCATCCCTGCTCGCAGCCGCCGGCTTCTTCGGCGCCGTCGAGCGTCCCTCACACGGTTTCGCTCGTCGGGTTGGCGCCTCCTGTTACCGCCTGAGCCGCGGTGGACGCCGCGGGCTCGCCACGCGCACGCCGGTGCAGGCGCGCACCGACACCGGCTGAAGCACTCGGTCTATCCTCACAAACCGTGTCTGAGATCGTGGTCATGAAGTTCGGAGGCACCTCCGTTGCCGATGCCGAGCGCATCAGGCGAGCCGCCAAGCGCATCGTGGAGAAGCGCGAGGCCGGCTACAGCGTGGTGGCGGTGCTCTCCGCGCGCGGCAAGACGACAGATGAGCTGATATCGATGGCCGAGGAGGTCTCCCAGACACCAGATCCGCGAGAGATGGACATGCTGCTCTCCACCGGCGAGCGCATCTCCTGCGCGCTGTGCGCGATGGCGATCCACGACCTCGGTCACCGTGCGATCTCGCTTACCGGATCCCAGGCTGGAATCGTCACAGACGAGTCACACACCAAGGCGCGGATCCTCGACGTGCGCGCCGATCGCGTGCGGGCGGCGCTGGAACAGGGCAATGTGGTGCTCGTCGCGGGCTTTCAGGGGGTCTCCACCGCCGATGACGTCACCACCCTCGGCCGGGGTGGCTCAGACACCACGGCTGTCGCGGTCGCCGCTGCGCTGCAAGCCCACGAGTGTGAGATCTACACGGATGTCGCTGGTGTCTTCACTGCCGACCCGCGAATCGTCCCCGATGCGCGCAAGCTGAGCGTCGTGTCATTCGAGGAGATGCTGGAGATGGCGGCCTCGGGAGCCGGCGTGCTGCAACTGCGCTCGGTCGAGTACGCCCGCAATCAGGGCGTGCGCATCCACTGTCGCTCCTCTTTCGATGACGCCCCCGGTACCGTTGTGCTCTCAGAGGGAGAAACCGTGGAGCAACCACTCATCACAGCCGTCACCCACTCCACCACGGAGGCGCGTCTCACGCTCGTCGGGGTACCCGATGCGCCGGGCGCCGCGGCGCGCATCTTCGAGGCGCTGGCCGAGGGCAATGTCAACGTTGACATGATCGTCCAGAACGAGCCCACCTCAGCCGGTGGGAGCGCTGAGATCTCTTTCACCGTCCCCCGCGAAGACCTGCGCGAGGCGCGGGCGGCGCTGGAGCCGATCCAAGGCCAGGTCTTCACCGGGCTCACTGCCCACGAGGAGATGGGCAAGGTCTCGATCATCGGCGCCGGCATGCGCTCACACCCCGGCGTCGCCGCGAAGGTCTTCAATGTGCTCGCCGGCGAGGCCATCAACATCGAGATGATCTCCACCTCTCCGATCAAGATCTCCTGTGTGATCTCGCGCGATCGGGTCGAGCAGGCCGTGCGGGCCTTGCACAGCGCGTTCGATCTCTCGGGCCCGGGGACGGTCGGCGTCGAGGAGCCCTTCCGCCCCCGCACCGGTTAGCGCCCGGAGGTGAATCCGTCTTGTTGAATTACCGTCATCTCTTGACATACAGGCAGGGGACGGCTAGCGTGCTGGCCCCTGGTTAGATCAAGGAGGAAACCCGGGACACGGGCAGGCAAAAGACGAAGCAGTATGTAGGTGAAGGCATCAGCACGAATCGTCGATGACTCGGATGGACACGGTCATCGTGCTGACTCTCATTCAACGCGCGTCAAGGGAGACAAGGTTGGAGGCCATCAGCAGTCAGGTGGAGGAGCAGCGCGCTAGTCCAGCGGGCTTTGAAGTTCCCATTCCGATTGCCAGCGGTCAGCCAAGTCAGCGAGGGCTGGCGCGACGCTTGGGTGGGCTTGGTCCGATTCTCGAGACACGCGGACCGGCGGCGAGCCTGCTGCGCGACGCGATCTTTCGGCGCATGCTGCTCGCCGGAGATGTGCTTGCGATCATCTGTGCGTTCGCGCTTGCGATCGAGCTGTCTGGCGGTCGGTTGCATCTTGCCCAAATCTGTCTGGCTGGTCTGCCGCTGATCGTGCTCGGCACGAAGCTGTTCGGTCTGTACGACCGCGACGAAGCAGTGATCCGCAAGACCACGCTCGATGAGGTGCCAAAGCTCTTTCAGGTGGCCACGCTGTGCGCGCTCGTGGCGTGGCTGGCCGAGAGCCCGCTCGGCTATGGGAGGCTGACGCGCGCCGACGTTCTGTTTCTATGGCTGTCGCTCGCTGCTCTGCTGATCATCGGGCGCTGTGTAGCTCGGGCGCTCGCGCTGCGGGTGGCCCCGATCGAGCGCTGTCTGTTCATCGGAAGCGCCGCCTCCGAACAGACGATTCGCTCCAGGATGATCAATCACGGTGGCGTCAGGGCTGAGATCGTGGCTCATGTGGATCTCGACGAGATCGCTCCCTGGTCGGCAGACGCCTTCTCTCAGGACAAGCTCAAAGAGATCCGCGATCTCGCCGGGGCGCTTGACGTGCACCGTGCGATCCTCGCCCCGAGCAGCAGCGAAGCCGGCGAGATGCTTGATCTGGTCAGGACGCTGAAAGCGGTCGGTATCCGCGTCAGCGTCGTGCCGCGACTGCTGCAGGTCGTGGGCTCCTCGGTCGAGTTCGACGATCTGCATGGTGTGACCCTGATGGGAGTGCGGCGGTTTGACCTGACGCGCTCCTCCGCGCTGGTCAAGCGCTCATTCGATCTGGTGGGGGCCTCGCTGGGCCTACTGCTGCTCTCGCCGTTGATGATCGCGATCTCGATCGCGATCAAGCTCGACAGCAGGGGACCGCTGTTCTTCCGTCAACTGCGCGTGGGGCGCGATGAAAAGCATTTCGGTCTGTTCAAGTTCCGCACGATGGTGCCGAACGCCGAGCAGTTGAAGTCCTCGCTGGCGGATCTCAACGAAGCGCAGGAGGGTCTGTTCAAGATCGCCGACGATCCGCGTGTGACGCGGGTGGGTCGCTTCCTGCGCAAGACCGCACTGGACGAGCTGCCGCAACTGTTCAACGTCCTGCGCGGTGAGATGAGCCTGGTGGGCCCGCGGCCGCTGATTCGGGACGAGGACCAGCGGATAGAGGGCTGGCATCGTCGGCGCCTGGCGCTGCACCCGGGCATGACCGGCCACTGGCAGATCCTGGGCCCCGCCAGCGTGTCGCTGCGGGAGATGGTTGCGATCGACTATCTGTACGTAGCGAACTGGTCGCTATGGACTGACGTAAAGATCCTCTTGCGCACGGTTCCCTACGTGCTCTGCCGCCGCGGCCTCTGAGCCGGCGCCAGAGCGCTCCCCTCGCCGGTCCCTGAGCGTCAGGCTGCTTGCCTGTTCCCAGGGGGCGGGTATCGAGAGCAGTCGCGGGGAGCGCGGCATCTCATGGCGGAGATCATTGGCTGCGTGCCTGAGCGCCGTGCGGTCGCTGTGGGCGGCCATCCTGCACATGGCCACCACCAGCACCAGCGTGGCGAGCCAGATTATCGATATCAGCAGAATGATCATTTTGGGTATCGGTGTTCTATTCGTTCGCTTTGAGGCAATCCCTTGGTATCTGTCTTATAGATCGGACGCGCGCAGCTTTTATTTGATACTTCACGGTCCAGACTGAACAGATGTCCGAGTTGTTTTCGACTCGTGTCCAACTCGGGAGGGACTTCTCACATACGGCGGTGGGCCCGGGCGCATTGCAAGCTGATTCTCAGCCGCTCGTCACTCCGAACTCCTGTGTGTACACCGCCCCGGTCTGCCCATTTGCCAGCGCAGCCGGAGCGGCCGGTAGGGCGCTGATCGCGGTGTCGCGGTATTCGCTGTTGAGAATGTTGGCCAGGTGCTCGGGCGAGGCGATCCAGGCGGCCACTATCGAGCTCGGGGTGGCCAGCGAGAGGGTCCCCCAGGCGATGTTCTCGCCGATCGTGTAGCCGACCTGAGAATTGGGGATATAGCCACTGGCCTGAACGCGATCCAGCGGCGTTTCGCCATCCGGGGCCACGTGGGCAAAGTAGTCCTCGCCCAGCATGTCCTCGCTGTGCAGCTGGGCGGCCTGTGCGAGCTGGGCGTTGGGCTGCAGCGGCAGCTCGCCGTTACGGGCACGCTCCTGGTTGACCAGGCACAGAGTCGCCGCATCCACCTGTTCGAGGTTGTCTGCTTCAGGCGTCAGTTCTGTGTTCTGGCAGGGCGCAGCCAGAACACTTGCAAGCTTCGCCGCTGCGCTCGTCGCTTCGGGAAGGCTGACAGTCACCACCGGCTCTTTGCTCTGTGCGCTGGCGTTGTCGGCCCGCCTTACGTGCAGAGGATGCGTCCTCCCGGGTGCCGAGGGGTGTGTCGATTGCGAGCGACTGTGGCGGTTGCTGTGCGGGCCCCGGTCGTGGCGGGCTCGTCCTAGCTCGCTGCAGCGCCGCCGTTTGTGGGGACGGCCAGTGGGCCTGCAGGCAGTCCGGCCACGGTGTGAGTTTCGGCCCGCATGGTCCGCGTGGCTCGCGCCCGCGGTTCTCGCTGTGGCTGTCGCTATGACCGCGAAGCGGACTGCGACTGTAGAGGGGACGGCTGAGGGGTTTGGGTCAGGGCGACCGGTATCGGCGGCGGCGCCGGTGGCGGCGTAGGAGCATGAGATGCCGAGGACCATCGCCGTGAGGATCGTGCCTGGTCGGTTCACCCTCTCGCTATCGGCCGCTCAGAGCGTCTGTTTGAGCGTTCCGATCCGGTTTGGACGAGCAAGAGCAGCCGAATCGGGCTCCCGCGTTTATGCTGGGCCCGATGGTGGAGAGCCGTTCATGAGGTTTGGAGGGTTGCTGGTGGGCTTGGTCCTGGTGGCGGGGATCGCCGGGACGGCCGTGGCTCTCCACAGCCGTGAAGAGAACGCCCAGTTCGTCTCCCAGCAGCAGGCGCTCGCTCCCGTCGGGGCCGCCCAGCTCGAGTCGCTGATCCTGACGACCAGCGATCCCCGACCGGGCTATGCGGGCCGCGCGCGGGCGGCACGGTGCTTCTCGAGCGTTCACACCGCTCTTGGCGATCCCTGGGCTTGCGTTGTGAGCTATCCCCGCTCGCCAAGGGTGCGCTACCGGGTGACGGTCCACTCCGACCGCTCGATCTATGGATCAGGCGAGCCGGAGGGACATCCCCTGAACGGCGTGCTGACCGTCAGAGGTTGCTGCGTGGCCGGTGGGACCGGTCCGTGAGGCTCAGTCGAGCTCTGTCCGCAGCTTGCCCAGGGCCCGGTATATGCGGCCCTCGACGGCGCTCTCGCCCTCGCCGAGGACGCTCGCCACATCGCGCAGCTTGAGATCGGCGCCGAAGCGCAGGGCAAGCGCCTCGCGCTCGTCCTCATTCAGGTGCGTGAGCGCCCGCTGCAACTCGTCGCGGCGCTCCACTGCGCTGAGCGCCGGATCTGATTCCTCTTGGGTCGTGCCGGCGCCGACGTGCTGAAGCGCCCGTTCCTCGTGGGTCCTGCGCCGGGCGTTGTCGCGAAGCAGGTTCAGAGCGATCGTGTAGAGCCAGCGCCGCTCGCTGCCTCGCCGTGGGTCGAAGCGCTGGCGCGAGCGCAGGACTCGCTCGAAGGTCTCTGACAGCAGATCCTCGGCCAGAGCCCGGTTGCCGGTGTGGTAGGCGAGGAACGAGTAGAGCCGATCGGCGTGCTCCTCGAACAGTCGCTCGAAGGTGTCGGTCTTCATGCGCAACGACATTCTGGCGGGTTGTCCAGAGGCGAGGCGAGCGGGGGTTCTGGGTGTCAGTTCGTGGGCCATTGGCTTCCTCTTCCTTGGTCACTGGCGCCGGCAAAGAGACGGGACGTTCTGTGGCGGGCTGTGCGAGCGATACCGGGTGGCGGATGGCGCTCGCTTCGAGCACGAGGGCTCCGGAGATCTCTCCGGAGCCCTCGCTCGTACCTCATGTGAGCGGTTGGCTCACCTGGCCCTTGCCTGAGTCTGTGCGCCTAGCACAGGTGGTAGGTGTGAGTCTGGGTGATTTTCTTGCCGCTGCTCGTGACTGCGGTGATCGTGACGGTGGTCGCGCCGCTCGAGCAGGGCAGATTGACGAGGCTGATGTTCGCCGAGGCCTTTTTGCCCTTCAGCACGGACACCACTTTGCCGTTGACCTTCAGCGTCACCTTGCTGAGTTTCGCTTTACGCGGCACGTTGATGTGGATCTTGATGTGGCGGCTGCTGGTCGCCTTCTTGCTGGTGGTCGAGGCCTGAACTCCATTGACCGGAGGCGCTGCGGCAGCGGCCACTGTGATCGTCGTGGCGTTGAAGTTGTTGGTGATGTTGTTGGTTGTCGTGTTGCTTTCGTTGATGGTCGTTTCGTTGAAGCTGTTTTCGTTGCAGTTGAAGTTGTTGTTGCCGTTGCCGCTTTCGTTTCCGTTTTCGTTGCCGTTGCCGACGCCGTTTCCGTTGCCGTTGTGGCTGCTGCTGTTGCTGTTGCTACCGCTGCCGTCTTTGCCTTTGCCTTTGTCGCTGTGGCCGAGGTAGGAGACGAAGGCGGTGTTGCCGTTGCCGTTTCCGTCTTTGTTGCCGTTCCCGCTGCCGATGTTGTTGCCGTTGCCGTTGTTGGTGTCGCAGTCGCTGCCGTACTGAGCGGTGGCTGCGTTGCCGTGAGTGGTGCTGCTGCCGGCGCTTGCGATCACTCCGCCGGTGCCGGCGGCCAGCAGGCCGACGGTCAGGCCGGCGACGGCCAGGCGACGAGAGCCTGCACGTCCGCGGCGGGCTCCGGCCCGGGCGCGGGACATGGCCGTCGTCTTGATGCGGTCCAGCTCGAGCGGGCTGGCCTCGGGACGCTCGTCGCGCAGGCGTTGAGCGACGCCCTCCAGTTCATCCTTGCGTGCGTCGTTCTTGCGCTGCATATAGGTCTCCTTGGCCTTCCGGGTGGGTTTGCGTAAAAAGCCTCTGACCGCCTATACGAACGGGC
>DATHPT010000363.1:0-7559 GCA_035483615.1 Solirubrobacteraceae bacterium
GTCGAGCGACATCATCCGCATGATGGCCGGCGCAGAGTCGCTTGGGGGGCTCGGCCGGGGCGGCGAGCTCGACCTGTACCCGCAGTCGCTGCGCGCGGAGATCGACCAGATAAACGAACGCGTGTACGACACGGTCAACAACGGCGTCTACCGCGCCGGGTTCGCCCGCCGTCAGGATTCCTACGAGCAGGCGTTCGCCGTGCTGTTCGACAGCCTCGAGTGGCTGGAGAGCCTGCTGGCGCAGCGGCGCTACCTGACGGGCGAGCAGATCACCGAGGCCGACTGGCGACTGTTTCCGACGCTCGTGCGCTTCGACGAGGTCTACCACGTGCACTTCCGCTGCAACCGCAGGCGGATTGTCGAGTACCCGAACCTGTGGGCCTACACGCGCGAGCTCTACCAGTGGCCGGGCGTGGGCCAAACAGTGGCGATGCCCCAGATCAAGCGTCACTACTACACCACCCACGACGAGCTGAACCCGAAGCACATCATCCCGGTGGGCCCGGCGCCGGACTGGAGCGAGCCGCATGGTCGGGGCTAGCCCGCTGTTCGCTACACTCGGCAACGTCGTCGCGACTGGCGCACGAGGTGGAATCGACCATCGGGGAGCGACGAATATCAAAGCCGCGCGCCTGGGCATCCTTCGATCATCGACATTCCGCGAGGAAGCCCAATGACGCCGAACTCACAAGCACAGCTGGCAATACCTGAGGATCTGAAGCCCGCCGACGGCCGGTTCGGCTGTGGACCCTCGAAGGTCCGTCCCGAGGCTCTACAACGCCTGGCCACCGACGGCGCGGCGCTGATGGGCACCTCGCACCGTCAGAAGCCCGTCAAGGGGCTCGTGGAGGAGATCCGCGCCGGTCTGCGCGAGCTGTTCTCTGCGCCCGAGGGCTATGAGGTCGTGCTCGGCAACGGTGGCGCCACTGCCTTCTGGGACGCGGCGGCCTTCGGGCTCATCGAGCGCCGGGCGCTACACCTGAGCTTCGGCGAGTTCTCCCAGAAGTTCGCTACGGTCACCGGCGAGGCGCCGTTCCTGCAGGAGCCGACGGTCGTGAAGGCCGAGCCGGGCAGCGCGCCCGGTGCGCAGGAGCTGGAGGCGGCGCTTGCCGGAGCCGGCGGCGAGGTGGACGTGCTGGCCTGGGCGCACAACGAGACCTCGACTGGCGTGATGGCGCCCGTGCTGCGTCCCGCGCAGGCCGGTGAGGCGCTAGTGCTGATCGACGCCACCTCGGGCGCCGGCGGGCTGCCGCTCGACATCGCCCAATCCGACGCCTACTATTTCGCGCCGCAGAAGAGCTTCGCCGGCGACGGAGGGCTGTGGATCGCGCTGCTGAGTCCCGCCGCCCAGGAGCGGATCGCGAAGATCGCGGCTGGCGGCCGCTGGATCCCCGCGTTCCTGTCGCTCTCGACGGCGCTTGAGAACTCCGTCAAGGACCAGACCTACAACACGCCCGCGGTGGCGACCCTGTTCCTGCTCGCCGATCAGATCCGCTGGATGCTCGACAGCGGAGGGCTCGACTGGTGCGTGTCGCGCACGAGCCAATCCTCGAGCCATCTGTACGAGTGGGCCGAGCGCGCGCCGTACGCCACGCCGTTCGTGGCTGCTCCTGCCAACCGCTCGCTGGTGGTCGGCACGATCGACTTCGACGAGACCATCGACGCCGCATCGCTGGCCGCCACCTTGCGCGCGAACGGGATCGTCGACGTGGAGCCCTATCGCAAGCTCGGGCGCAACCAGCTGCGCATCGGGATGTTCCCGGCCGTCGATCCCGCCGACGTGCAGGCGCTGACAGCGTGTATCGAGTGGGTCCTCGAGAGGAGCGCGTCATGAGCGCCGCCAACGACGCCAACGGTAGCGAGCGCCTGAAGGTGCTCGTCAAGGAGAAGGTCGGCGACTCCGGTGTGAAACTGCTGGAAGATCACTTCGACGTGGACCTCGGCATCGACTGGTCCAACGAGGAGCTGCTTGAAAGGATTGGCGCCTACCACGGCATCCTGATCCGCTCGGCCACGAAGATGACCGCCGAGCTGATCGGTCAGGCCACCAACCTGCGCGTGATCGGACGGGCTGGGGTGGGAGTCGACAACGTCGACGTCGAGGCCGCCACCAGCCGCGGGATCGTGGTGGCGAACGCGCCACAGTCAAACGTGGTGACCGCCGCCGAGCACACGATGGCGATGCTGCTCGCGCTGGCGCGCAACATCCCCCAGGCGCACGCTTCGCTGACGAGCGGCAAGTGGGAGCGCTCGAAGTTCTCGGGCGTCGAGCTGTACGAGAAGACGCTCGGGATCATCGGCTTCGGGCGCATCGGCCAGCTCGTGGCTCAGCGGGCCAGAGGCTTTGGCATGCGCGTGCTCGCGTTCGACCCGTTCGTAAGCGCCGAGCGCTACCGCGAGTTGGGAGTGGAGAAGGCGCCGAGCAGCGACGAGGTGTGCGAGCAGGCCGACTTCATCACGATCCACCTGCCCAAGACCCCCGAGACCGAAGGCTGGATGAACGCGGAGCAGTTCGCGAAGATGCGCGACGGTGTGCGCATCCTCAACGTGGCGCGCGGCGGGCTGATCGACGACGCCGCGCTGAAGGACGCGCTTGACTGCGGCAAGGTCGGGGGAGCGGCGCTTGACGTGTTCCCCTCGGAGCCGATCACCGAGTACCCGCTGTTCGAGGGCTACCCGAACGTCGTTGTGACCCCGCACCTCGGCGCCTCGACGGCCGAGGCCACCGACCGCGCCGGCTTTCAGAGCGCCGAGCAGGTCGTCGCGGCCCTGACGGGGGGAGTCGTCTCCACGGCCGTGAACATTCCCTCGGTCGGAGCGGAGGACATGGAGGTGCTGGGGCCGTTCCTGCCGCTGGCCCGCCGCCTCGGGCGTCTGGCGATGGCGCTGGCGGAGGGCAGCTCGGTGGAGCGCATCGAGGCGGCCTTCATGGGCCGGATCGCTGACTTCGACACGCGCCTGCTGACGCTCGCGGTCATTAGCGGAGCGCTCGAGGGGCGCACCGAGGAGCAGGTGAACCTCGTGAACGCGCCGACGATGGCCCAGCAGCGCGGGATCGTGGTCGAGGAGAAGTCCGTCTCAGAGGCGCAGGACTTCAACGAGCTGATCCGCGTCACCGTCGTCGCGGGCACAGAGAAGGTGGCGGTCGCTGGCACCGGCATCGGCCCCAACCGCGTGCCGCACCTCGTGGAGGTGCAGGGCCGGCGGCTGACGATCGAGCTGACGCCGTTCGTGACCGTGTTCCGCTATGCGGACCTGCCGGGCATGATCGGTCGCGTCGGCACGATCTTCGGAGGACACGGCATCAACATCTCCTCGGCCGCAATCGGCCACACGCCTGACCCCCCATTCGGGGGGCAGGTGGAGCCGCTTGAGGAAGGAAAAGGTCTCGCCGCGATGGTGGTCACGACCGATGTGCCGGTGCCGCCAGAGGTCGTGCAGGAGATCGTGGAGTCAGAGGGGTTCGTGGCGGGCTGGGCGGTTGTGCTGAGCTGATCGAAGGCCGGATGGATCAGTTGACATTGATCTGGCCATTTGAATAAATGTCTGGCGATGTCTACTCAGCTCGAGGTTCCCGAGGACTGGTATCGCTCCGCCTATCCGCCGGAGATGGCAAAGCTGCCGTGGGCGGACAAGACCGTCTCCGAAGTGGACCGGGCGATCACGATGCTCAAACCTGTCGGCGGCGAGCGAGTGCTCGACCTCGGCTGCGGGACCGGCAGGCACACGCTCGAGCTGACCCGCAGAGGATTCTCCGTGGTCGGAGTGGAGTTGCTTGAGGCAAACGTCAAGGTCGCGGAAGCGGACGCGCAGGCGCAGTCGCTCAACGCCGAGTTCATCCAGGCCGATCTGCGCGAGCTCGAGCTCAGCGAGGAGTTCGACATCGTGATCACCTTCAACGACGGCGGGATCGGCTATTTCGAGTCCGACGCCGAGAACCTGCGGACCTTCGAGGTGATCGCCCGCGCGCTGAAGGGCTCCGGACGCCACCTGGGACAGACCCCGAACGTCATGTTCGCGGAGAAGCACCTGCCGGAGAAGACTTGGATACTCGGCTCGGAAGCCGTCGAACTGACCGATCACCGCTGGAACAGCAGGGCGCGCCGCATGGAAGGCAGCGCCGCCTCGATCCGCTTCGGCGAGGTGCTCGAGAAGCTGGATCCAATCCCCTACAGCTCGCGTCTGTACACCGTCGATGAACTGAAGGACATCTATGCGTCGGTGGGCATGACCCTGACCAACACCTTCAGGGGCAGCGGAAAAGCCGGTCGACCGCGGGACACGCAGTACGAGATCTTCTGGGAAGCCCGCAAGGGATAGAGCCGCCCGGCGCTCCTCCTACCCCCAATTTCAATAAATGGGGTAGGCTCGCCCGCTATGCAGGCGGTCGAAATCTCAAAGCACGGCGGTCCTGAGGTGTTGAAGGTCTCAGAACGGGCGGATCCCGCGCTGCGCCCGGGATGGGTGCGCATCGAGGTGGCGGCGTGTGGCATCAACTTCGCCGATGTGATGGCCCGCATCGGCGTGTACCCCGACGCACCGAAGCCGCCGTGCGTCGTCGGCTACGAGGTGGCGGGCACGGTGCTCGACCTCGGCGAAGGCGTCGAGGAGCTGACCCATGGTCAGCGAGTGGTCGCGGGAACCATGTTCGGCGGCTATGCCTCGCAGGTGTGCGTGCCCGAGCGCGACTGCGTGCCGCTGCCCGAGCGGCTCACCTTCGAGCAGGGCGCGGCGATCCCGGTCAACTACGCGACCGCCTGGGCCGCGCTCGTCGGCTACGGCGCCCTGCAGCCTGGCGAGCGGGTGCTGATCCACTCCGCCGGAGGAGGGGTGGGGATCGCCGCCACGCAGATTGCACGGCGCTTCGGCGCCGGTGAGATCTATGGCACGGCCTCGCCCGCCAAGCACGAGCGGATCCGCGAGCTCGGCGTGGACCAGGTGCTCGACTACAAGCAGGCCGCGGTCAAGGGCGCGCTGCCGCCGTTTGACGTGATCCTCGACCCGATCGGTGGCAGAAGCTTGCGCACGAGCTACAACATGCTGCGCGCGGGCGGGCGACTCGTGGGGTTTGGCGCCTCGGCGGTCGTCTCCGGCGGCAAACGCAAACTTGCCCCAGCACTCAGCACGCTTGCGCGTATGCCGCGCTTCTCGCTGGTCAAGCAGATGTCAGAATCGAAGGCGGTGATTGGGCTGAACATGCTCAGCCTGTGGAAGGACCGCGAGACCCTTGAACCGTGGATCGAGCCATTGCGCGCGCTGCTCGAGGACGGCACGATCGACCCGGTGATCGCAGGCGCCTTCAGCTTCAAGGACGCGGGCGCCGCGCAGGACGTGCTCACAGAGCGGCGCAACATCGGCAAGGTCGTGCTCCTTCCCTAGCACCTGTACGGGTGCTACCCTGCCAGAACATGTCGTCGCAGTTCTCCCTTTCGCTTCTCCTGCTCCTCCCCCCTCGGGGGGAATAGTGCGTGGCGGCCGCGTAGCCGCAAACACAAGGAGAAGCGCAAAAGCGAGAGAACTGGAGAAGGTGAGGACGACATGAGCAATGGAGCAGCAAACAGAGACGAGCGCGAGCGTGTAAAGGTGTTCGACACGACCCTGCGCGACGGGGAGCAGTCGCCAGGGATCGCGTTGAACCGGCAGGAGAAGCTGGAGATCGCCCACCAGCTGGCGCGCCTGGGCGTGGACGTGATCGAGGCGGGCTTCCCGATCACCTCGCCCGGTGACTTCGAGTCGGTGCAGGCGATCGCCAGAGAGGTGGAAGGGCCGGTGATCTGCGGTCTGGCTCGCACCGCCGTGCAGGACATCGACGCCGCCTGGGAGGCGGTGCGCGACTCGCAGCGCCCGCGGATTCACACGTTCATAGCGACGAGCGACATCCACATCGAGCGCAAGCTGCAGACCACGCGCGAGGACGTCAAGGGCCAGGTGCGCGCAGCGGTTGCCCACGCGCGCTCCTACACCGAGGACGTCGAGTTCTCGCCTGAGGACGGCTCGCGCTCAGACGTGCCCTATATGGCCGAAGTGATCCAGATCGCCCTGGATGAGGGCGCGACCACGATCAACGTGCCCGATACGGTCGGCTATACGATGCCCGGCGAGTACGCCGCCATGTTCGAGGAGCTCTACCGTCTGGTGCCCGGTTTGCGCGACGTGGTGGTCTCGGTCCACTGTCACGACGACCTGGGCTTGGCGGTGGCCAACTCGCTGGCGGGCGTGCAGGCCGGTTGCCGTCAGGTTGAGTGCGCTGTCAACGGGATCGGCGAGCGCGCGGGCAACGCGTCGCTGGAGGAGATCGTGATGCTGTTGCACACGCGTGAGCCGGCCCTGGGCTTGTGGACCGGCATCGAGACGACTGAGATAGCCAAGACGAGTCGGCTGGTGTCGCGTCTGACCGGCTACCCGGTGCAGCCCAACAAGGCGATCGTGGGACGCAACGCGTTCGCGCACGAGGCGGGCATTCACCAGGACGGCGTGCTGAAGGAGCGCGCCACCTACGAGATCATGGACGCCACCACCGTGGGGCTGCAGAGCAACGCGATCGTGCTGGGCAAGCACTCCGGTCGCCACGCGCTGCGCGCCGCGCTGGAGGAGATGGGTTTCAAGGTCGAGGGCCAGGCGCTGAATACGGCGTTCAAGCGCTTCAAGGAGATCGCCGACCGCAAGAAGCAGGTCACCGCGATGGACCTGGAGGCGCTCGTCACCGAGGAGCTGCGCGGCGACGACGTCGCTGCCTACTCGTTCGTCGACTTCGAGGTTCATGCATCCTCCAGCGAGCCGCCCCACGCGCGCGTGCGTGTGCGGGTGGGAGCCGAGGAGGGCGATGAGAGAACCGGCGAGTCCTCGGGCGACGGGCCGGTCGACGCGATCTTCCGTGCGATCAACGCCGCCACCGGCGTCGATGCGGCCTTGCGCGAGTTCCGCGTTGACGCCGTCACCGAGGGCCAGGACGCGCTCGGCGAGGTATCCGTCGTCGTCGAGGTCGAGGGTCAGACGGGCGCGGGCCAGGGGGTCTCGACCGACATCATCGAGGCGGCCGCGCGGGCGTATGTGCGGGCGCTTTCGGTGGGGGTGATGCGCTCGCGCGAGGGTGAGCGTCCGCTGGGATTGCCCGAAGCGGCCGCATAGCCTCGTCGTCTGGGGAGGAGGGGTCGTTCCTGCGTTTCATCCACTCCCGGGGGCGCGTCGCGTGCGGTAGCTGTCTGTGATAACGTACGCTTGTATGGCAATGGCGAAGGCAAAGTCGGCGACACGCGCAGATGTGCGGGACGCTCGCTGGGAGGCGTTCGACTCGAAGGTGATCGGCGCGCGCGTGAAGGCGCTGCGCGAGGCATCCTCGCTGTCCCTGCGTGACCTCGCCGAGCGAAGCGGGGTCAGCGCGCCGATGCTCTCGCAGGTCGAGCGCGGCGAGACGAGCCCGACGTTGACGGTGGCCGCGCGGATCGCGGCCGGCTTGGAGTTGCGACTCTCGCAGCTTCTGCGCCTCGACGAGAGCGGGGCCGTCACGATCGTAAGAGCAGGCGAGCGCGGGGGAGGGGGCAACGCCAAGCGCGGGCATC
>DATHPT010000364.1:0-3585 GCA_035483615.1 Solirubrobacteraceae bacterium
AGATCACGATGTCCGCGCCGGCGCGATGAAGCGAGGTCAGGATCTCGCCCACGGCAGCCCGCTCGTCCAGATATCCGGCTGTGGCTGCGGCCTTCACCATCGCGTACTCCCCGCTCACGTTATATGCAGCCACCGGCAGGCGGGTTGCGCGCTTGACGGCTCGAATCAGGTCGCCGTAGGCGAGCGCGGGCTTGACCATCAGCATGTCCGCGCCCTCGCCCGCGTCGAGCAGCGCCTCGCGCAGCGCTTCGCGTCCGTTGGCAGGATCCATCTGGTAGCCGCGGCGATCGCCGAACGCCGGAGTCGAGCCGGCGGCCTCACGGAACGGCCCGTAGAACGCCGAGGCGAACTTGGCCGAGTAGGCCAGGATCGGGAGCTCGGCAAAGCCCTCGGAGTCGAGCTCCGAGCGGATCGCGCCGACGCGCCCGTCCATCATGTCCGAGGGGGCCACGATGTCTGCGCCCGCGCGGGCGTGGCTGACGGCGGTGCGCGCCAGCAGCTCCAGCGTGGCGTCGTTGTCCACCTCGCCGTCGCGCCCCAGCACTCCGCAGTGGCCGTGGTCGGTGTACTCGCACAGGCACACGTCGGTGATCACAAGCAGCTGCGGCAGAGCCCGCTTGATCGCGGCGAGGGCAAGCTGAACGGCGCCCTCCTCCTCCCAGGCGCCCGAGCCTTCGGGGTCCTTCTCGGCGGGCACCCCGAACAGCAGCACCGCGCCCAGCCCCAGACCGGCCGCTTCGTGAGCCTGCTCGAGGACCGTAGCGATCGGCAGGCGCTCCACGCCGGGCATCCCCGCGATCGGCTCGGGAGCCGAGGCGGTCTCGGACACGAACAGCGGCAGCACGAGCCGGTCGGCCCGCAGCTCGGTCTCGCGCACCAGCCCACGCAACGCGGGGGATGCGCGCAGCCTGCGCATGCGCGTGGTGGGAAAGGCCATCGCACTTCCAGGTTACTCCGCGCGGCGCAGCCCGAGACGGGCGAGCACGCCGAACAGGAGCGTGAGACCCAGCAGATGGGCGATCGAGACGGCGATGCTCGGCGTTGCGCCGTTGACGGCGGTGTCGAGCGCCTGCAGCGCCGCCTTGTAGGGAAACACGAACGAGATCACCCCGATCACGTCGTACAGGCCGCCCGCCACCGAACCGCTCGGCACGAGCGCGAGGAAGGCGAGCGGCAGCGAGAGCAGGAACGCCAGCAGCGACGCGGCCCGCACCTCGCGGGCGAGCGCGCCGATCGCGATCCCGAGCGCCGCGAAGCCAAGCGCCCCGAACGCGAGCGCCAGCACCCACATCCCGATGCGCGAGAGGTCGAGCGCGACAAACGCGCTCACCCCCAGCAGCATTGCGAAGGCCACCACGAAAGCGCAGGTGGCGGCTAGCAGCGCCTTCTCGGCCAGCAGGCCCTCGCGTGAGACGAGCCCGCGCACCAGCCTTGCGATCGCGTGCTCCTCGCGCTCGAGCGCGATCCCGCCGGCGGCGAGCAGCACGCAGATGAACATCAGCGAGATGCTGACCGCCACCACCACCGCATAGGTGTCAAGCGGTGTGCGTTTGCCGCGCAGCAACGTGCTGTGGACCGCGATCGGCTGGCTGACGGTCGTGAGCACGTCGGTGGCGACACCGAGATTGTCGGCGGCCAGCTTCGCGAAGCCTGCGACCCGCACGAGCGTCGCGCGGTCCTTGCCGGGCGGCTGGCGGTGGGCAATTGCGGCAAGCGCCGCGGGGAGCCGGCGCAAGCCGACGATTTCCCGGTCGCTGAGCGCGCTCACGCGTCCGCCTGCGAGCAGCAGGTTGAGGTCGTGCACCGCGACGCTCTTGATCTGCTCGGACAGCGCCAGGTTGGCCTGGGCGAGCGTGGAGTTGATCGCGGAGCGCACGAACGACTGCTTCAGGGCGTCGCCGTTGTAGATCACCTCCACGTGCGCCTGGCTCACGCCCGAGGAGAGCTTCGAGACGATGTCCGGGGGAATCACGATCGCCGCGAGCACATCGCCCGAGGCGACCCGCGAGACCGCGGCGGCACGGGTGGGCACCCGCACGACCTCGACCTCGCTGAAGAGCTTGTCGGTGTATTCCTGCAGGCCGATCCGGCTGCCGCCGAGCGTGATCGTCTCGCCGGGGGGCGTCTGGTCGACAATCGCCACACGCGGCTTGGACGGGCTCGCCGAGATCGCGAAACCGATCAGCAGAGCGATCACCACCGGATAGAGGATCAGCACCGCCACCAGCAGCCGTGAGCGGCGCAGGATCAGAAGGTCCTTGCCGAGCAGCCACCTCATCGCCGGCGAGAACCCGGCGGCGAGTCCGGCGGCGGCGAGGCGGGCCACGGAGGGACGAGACGGGCGTGGCACAGGCGCCTCACGAATCCTCCCGCTTGCGCAGGAAGGAGACGAATGCCTGCTCGAAGTCTCCGGCCACAGCACCCTCGCGGGCGAGCTCCGCGGGGGTTCCGTCGAACAGGAGCTTGCCCTGGTCGAGCACCAGCACGCGGTCGGCGTAGCGCTCGGCCTCGGCGACGATGTGGGTGGAGTAGACGACGCTTGCGCCACGCGCCGCGAGCGTGGCGATGAACTGCCACAAGCGCTCGCGCTGGCCCGGATCAAGTGAGGAGGAGGGCTCGTCCAGCAGGATCACGGGTGGGTCCGCGAGCAGCCCCAGCGCGACGTTCACACGCTGACGGTTGCCGCCGGAGAGCCGATCGATCCGCTCATCGGCGCGCTCGGCCAGGCCCGTCTGGTCGAGCATCCGCGTCACCACCGCCTCAGGGTCCGAGACCTTCTCCAGGCGGGCGAACAGCCGCAGGTTCTCGCTCACCGACAGCTTCGAGTAGACGGCGGGCTGCTGGGGCACCCACCCGATGTCGCGCGCGCCGCGATTGACCGTGCCTGCGCTTGATCTCTGCACACCGGCCAGGATCGACAGCAGCGTTGTCTTGCCGGCCCCGTTGGGCCCGATCACCGCCACAAGCTCGCCGGCTTGGGCGCTGAAGCTGACCTCGTGCAGGGCCGCACGCGAGCCGTAGCGCTTGCCGATGCGATCGACATGCAGGACCGGCTCCTCCTGCCGTGACCCGCTCACAGCAGCCCGCCGGGGGAGCGCTCCCACGGTTCGAGCTTCAGGTGGCGGTGCAGGTAGACGGCGGTCTCGCGCAGCACCGAGAGGATCGGGAGCGCCACGAGCGCTCCGATGATCCCGTACAGCTGCAGGCCGAGCAGCAGCGCGAAGATCACCAGCAGGGGGTTGATGCGCAGCGTGTGGCTGAAGATCTGCGGCGCCACCACGTGGCCCTCCAGCTGCTGCAGGCCGACGAACAGCAGCGCCACCCACAGGGCGCTGACAGGATCGGTGAACAGCGCCAGCAAGACGGGCGGGATCGCGCCGAGGATCGGGCCGATGTAGGGGACGAGCTCCATCACCCCGTAGAACACGGCGAACGCGAGCGCGTAGCTGCGGCCCTCGGGGAAGATCCCGAGCACGCCGAAGATGTACAGCGCGAGACCGGCGGAGGCGCCCATCGCGAAGCTGAACAGCAGCTGCCCCCCCACGTAGCGGGAAACCGCGTGCTGGGTCAGCGTGGGGTAGTCGT
>DATHPT010000365.1:0-4086 GCA_035483615.1 Solirubrobacteraceae bacterium
CGCCGCCGCAGAGAAGAACATGACGGCTGAGGGCTTCAGGGCGGGCCTTCGCTTGAGCTCGTAGATCCGTCGCATGGCGCTCTCGCTCTGCGGAGAGCAGGCGAGGCCGTAGACGGTGTCGGTGGGGATCACCGCCACGCCGTCGCCGGCCAGACAGCGCTCCAGCCGCGCGGCGTGCTGCGCGGTGAGGGTCACGCTCGCTCCCCCACCACGACCCGCTCGATCCCCGCGAGATCACGCTCGGCGCGGACCTTGTGGAAACCGGCGGCCCGCATCAGCTCGCCGACCGCGGGCGCCTGGCCGGCGCCGACCTCGAGCGCAAGCAGGCGCACCGATGGCAGAGCCGCGGCCTGGCCGATCAGTGGGCGGACCACGTCAAGCCCATCCGTGCCGGCGAACAGAGCCGAGGAGGGCTCATGGCGAAGGATCTCGGGTGCGAGGGCGGCTCGATCGCCGTCCGGTATGTAGGGGGGGTTGGAGAGAATCGCCTCAGGCTCCTGCGAGATGCCCTCCAGGAGGTTCGCCGAGACCCAGCTCACCTCCAGCCCGAGACGCCGACCGTTCTCGCGCGCGAGCTCAAGGGCATCCGAGCTGATGTCGCTCGCGAGGATCTGAAGGTCGGGACGCTCGTCCTTCAGCGCCAGGGCCACCGCGCCGCTGCCCGTCCCGAGGTCGAGCACACGCGCTTCGGATGGCAGCGAGAGAGCCATCTCGACAAGCAGCTCTGTCTCCGGACGCGGGATCAGCGCGCGAGGATCGACCGCCAGCTCGAGGTTGCGAAAGTGGCGACGACCGAGGATGTAGGCGACCGGCTCGCGGTCCACCGAGCGACGCCGCACGAGGTTCTGGAAGGCGCGTACGGAGGGACCGGCGACCAGCAGGTGACTGTCGATCAGCAGCCGCTCGCGCGAGACCCCGAGCGCACTGGCAAGCAGGAGTTCGCCGTCAAGGCGCGGCGTCTGACAACCGGCCGCCGCGATCGCCGTGACGGCGCCGTCAAGGGCATCGCGGACCGGTGTTCCACGCTTGAGAGATCCCACGTGCGGGGAGGACATTTTTTGGATAGGGGGTCGTTCTCGGGGTCTCAGACCGGTGGTTCTCGGGGTCCTAGACGGCTGTCTGGGTCTCGAGACGACGGCGCTTCTCATCTGCCTGCAGAGCGGCTGTGAACTCCTGCAGCTCGCCTTCGAGGATCTGATCGAGGTTATGGACGGTGAGCTTGATGCGATGGTCGGTGACGCGACGCTCGCCATAGTTGTAGGTACGGATCTTCTCCGCCCGGTCGCCGGTGCCGACCTGGGAGCGGCGGTCGGCGGCGAGCTCTGACTGCTGCTCGGCAAGGGCGCGCTCGTACAGACGGGCGCGCAGCACGCGCAGGGCCTTCTCGCGGTTCTGCAGCTGGGACTTCTCGTCCTGCATCGACACCACGATCCCGGATGGCTTGTGGGTGATGCGGACCGCCGAGTCGGTTGTGTTGACCGACTGCCCACCGGGGCCGGAGGAGCGGTAGACGTCGATCTGCAGGTCGCCGGGGTTGACCTCGACGTCGACGTCCTCGGCTTCCGGGAGCACGGCGACCGTGGCTGTCGAGGTGTGGATGCGCCCCTGGGACTCGGTTTGGGGAACGCGCTGGACGCGGTGGGTGCCGCCCTCGAACTTGAAGATCGAGTAGGCGGCCTCGCCCTTGATCGCAAAGGTGTACTTGCTCTCGCCGATCTCCAGTGGCTCAGCCTTCAAGCCCGTGCGCTCGGCGTAGCGGGTGAGCATCCGGTAGACGTCCCCCGCCCACAGCCCCGCCTCGTCCCCGCCGGCGCCGCCCTGGATCTCGACGATCACGTTCTTCTCGTCGTTGGGGTCGCGCTCGACCATCGCAAAGCGGATCTCCTCCTCCAGCTGCTCGACGCGCTCGCGGGCGGCGGTGAGCATTTCGCGCAGCTCGGGATCCTCCCCGTCCTCGGAAAGCAGCTCCTCGGCGCCGGCCGCGTCATCGCGGGACCTGCGCCACTCCTGGGCGAGCTTGGCGGCAGGCTCGAGCTGTCTGTAGGCACGGCCCACCTCGGCGTAGCGCTCGCGGTCCCCGATCACCTCGGGTTCGGTCATCTGCTCGCCCAGCTCGGCGAAGCGCGCTTCGATCTGCTCGATCAGGTCATCGATCATGCAGGCCAGTCTATGTGGCCAACAGCAATCCCACCGAGGCAAGCCGCTCCAGCGCCCGGGCGACCGCCTCCTGCTCAGAGCCGAGCCCCTGGGCCAGTTCGGGCAGCGTGCGCGTGCCGTCCAGCAGCGCCAGCATCTCCCCCTCCAGCTCGCCCTCCAGCTGAACGCTGCCGTGCAGCAGCGAGCTGACCGTCGACAGGCCGCCGTCGCGTTGGGCGCGGGCCAGGGGGCTGGCGGCCGGGCGCTCTGTCACCTCGCCTGTCAATGGCGGCGGGCATCCTTGCAACATCACGATCCTGGCGAGATGGGCCTGCAGGAGCACGCCGCGAAGACGGGTCGAGACCAGCTCGGCCGACGCCTCGGGGCCCGCTGCCTCACGCGCGCCGGCCAGCAGCGTCGCGAAGTCCACCGATCGCGGCCATGCCGCCGCGAGCGTGCCCATCGCGGCCTGCACCAGCGGCTCGCTCGTGGTCATCGAGAAGCCCTCCGGGGTGACGAACGTGGTCGCCTGGGGGGCACCGGCCGGCGCGGCGCCCCCAGACGGGGCGTGGGTGGCACCGGGGGCACGCCGCTCCTCCCCATCCCCATCCAACCGCTCCTCGCTCACACCGGCCCTTGATGAGACCCACATGCCTTCGATCGCGGCCTCGTCGAGCGCACGACTCACGGGGGCTGCCTCGTGGCAGAGCAGCGTCTGGCGGAACATGCGGTTCTTGAAGAAGTCCATGTACTGCTCACGAACGATCACGTCCTCTGGCAGGCCGGCCATCAGCTGCCCGGCTCTGGCCGGAACGTCGCGCATCTGGCTCTCGAACAGGTCGGCCTCGGAGAGGAACTGCAGAGCGCGTTTGGAGGCGTGTTCGATGAACTCGTGGAAGTAGAAGGGGGTGGAGACCTCGGCGAGGTCGTCGTGGAACAGCAGAGCGTCGCTGTAGCCGAGCATCCGCTCCATCTGCTCGCGAAGGGCCCGCGCGAACGGGCTTGGCTGCTCGATCTCCACGATCGTGCGCATCAGCTCCTGTGCGCTTGCGAGGCGCGCCTGCGGGTCGGAGGAGCCCTGCACGTGGTAGCGCAGCATGTCCCGCGCCATGTCGCGCAGGTAGCTGCCCGGGTAGGCGTTGTAGCTGACGAGGGCAATCCCTTCGGGCGCCAGGCAGCGCTTCACGCAGTCAAGCAGCGCCCCACGCGCCCGCGGGGGGACCCACGAGTAGACGCCATGGGCGACGATGTAGTCGAACTCGCCCAGCTCCTCCCCCAGGTCCTCGAACGCGGCGCAGCGCAGCTCCACGTTGGCGAGCCCCGCCGCCCCTCTCAGCCGTGTCCCCCGCTCTATCGCCCCGGGCGAGGCGTCCACGCCGAGCACCTGTGCGCCCGGCAGCGTTTGCGCGAGCGAGAGTGCGTTGGCCCCGTCACCGCAGCCCAACTCCAACACACGGCATCCCTGCGCGGGCGCCGGGTCGAGGCCGAACAGCCTGCCCAACGCCTCCGAGCGCCAGGGGTGGGTTGCGGGGTAGGCGAAACCCGGGTAGGCGAGCCGCTCGTAGGCCTCGGCAGCGCTCAGAGCTTGAGGTTCGTGGAGAGGTTGAAGCCCACCGTCGCCCCCGTCTTGCCGTTCGGCTCGATGAAGGCCTCCTGCACCTTCTGGAAGCTGAACGTCACCTGCTCCTGGGGGGCGCCCTGTCCGGAGCTGCCGTCCTGCACGGATGAGATCAGGACGTTCTGGAAGTCGAACTTGAGGTAGGTCTGTTCCTTGCCGGCGGCCTTGTGGGTGAAGGACAGCACCGCATCCTTGAAGTGCTGGCCGGTGGCTACGGCCTGGAACAGCAGCGGCGAGGACTTGTCGAGCGTCTTGGTGATCGAGAAGCTTTGAATGCTCACCTTGCCCGCGCCTGCGCCCGAGCCGTTCGCCGGGACAGCGCTTCCCTGGGC
>DATHPT010000366.1:0-5978 GCA_035483615.1 Solirubrobacteraceae bacterium
AGCACCACCACGCACCACACCCAAAACCACACGACCATTAGCAACCGCATCACCCAAACGCTCCAACAACACAACACCCACACCCTCTGAGACACCGGTGCCGTCCGCGGCATCGGCATAGGCCTTGCAACGCCCATCAGGGGCAAGCCCACGCTGACGCGAGAACAGCCGGAACACTCCCGGCGTCGCCATCACGGATGCCCCGCCTGCAAGCGCCAGCGAGCACTCGCCCGCTCGCAGCGACTGGCACGCCAGGTGGATCGCCACCAGCGAGGAGGAGCAGGCGGTGTCGACCGACACCGCCGGTCCCTCCAGGCCGAGGCTGTAGGACACCATTCCCGAGGCGACGCTGCCGCTGCTGCCGGCTGCCAGGTAGCCCTCGAGCGCGGCCGGCAGCTGCTCCGGGGCGCCGCCGTAGTCGTGGTACATGGCGCCGACGAACACTCCGCTTCGGCTTCCCTGCAGCGAGGTTGGATCGATGCCGGCGCCTTCAATCGCCTCCCAGGAGACCTCGAGCAGCAGCCGATGCTGAGGGTCCATCCCAAGCGCCTCGCGCGGGCTCGTGGAGAAGAACTCCGCATCGAAATCCCCGGCGTCGTAGAGAAAGCCGCCTTCGCGCGTGTAGCTGGTTTTGGGGTGATCGGGGTCCGGGTCGTACAGGGCCTCCAGATCCCAGCCACGATCGGTCGGAAACGCGCCGATCGCGTCGCGTCCATTCGCCACCAGCTCCCACAGGTCATCCGCGGAGCGCACGCCACCCGGATAGCGACAGCCGATCCCGACGATCGCGATCGGCTCCCTCGAAGCCGCCAGCAGCTGCTGATTCTCCTGGCGCAGCCGCTCGGTCTCCTTCAGAGAGGTGCGCAGCGCCTCGACGATCTGCTCGGACGACGTGCTCACCTGGATCCCTCCGCCGCCGGCACGGGTGAACCGGCGCCCTCCCCGGGCGCACGCGAACCGGCGCCTTCCGCCGCGGGCACGAGCGAGCCGGCGCCCTCCCCCGGCACGAGCGAGCCAGAGCTCTCCATCGCCTGCTTGACCAACTGCTCGACGTCCATCGCGTCGATCTGCTCGGAGCGATCGCCGGGCGTCTCGGGCTGCGCCTGGACTGTGGGATCGGCGAGCCGCAGCAGCAGATCCATCAGGCGAAGCTCGCGCAGGCGCTCGAGCGGAATCGAGGCGAGCGCCCTCCTGACCTCGGCCTCCTCGGGATCGAGCTCGCCGCCGGCCCTGTCGGCGAGCAGGTGATTCGCGATGAAAGCCGCCAGCGTCGCCGGGTTGGGATGGTCGAACACGAGCGTGGAGGGCAAGCGCAGCCCGGTGAGCTGGTTCAGGCTGTTGCGCAGTTCGACGGCCCCCAGCGAGTCGAAGCCGAGCTGCTTGAAGGCGGTCTTCGGGTTTATCGCCCGCGGGGAGGAGTGGCCCAGGATCGTCGCGGCCTCAGCGCGCACCGCTTCCAGCACGACCTCCTCGCGCTGATCTGCCGGCGTCGAGGCCAGGCGCCGTGCCAGCGAGCCCGCGCCGTCGCGCCCGCCGCGCGAGTGCACACGGATCAGCGAGCTCATCAGGGGGGACAGGGTGCCTGCTCGCGCCTGGGCGCGCAGGGTGGCCGTGTCGAGACGCATCGGTATCGACAGCGCCCGGTCGATCGTGGCCGCGAGGTCGAACAGCTCAAGACCCTCCTGCGAGGAGAGCCCACCGACGCCCAGGCGCGCTGTGCGCGCCAGATCGCCCTCGCCGAGACGATCCACGATCCCGCTGTCCGACCATCCTCCCCACGCCATCGAGATCGCGGGAAGCCCGCGCGCGCGACGGTGGGCGGCCAGCGCATCGAGGAATGAGTTGGCGGCGGCATAGTTGGACTGGCCCGGTCCGCCGAGCACGCCCATCACCGAGGAGAGCAACACGAAGGCCGACAGATCCAGCTCCGCGGTCAGGCGGTGCAGATGCCATGCCGCGTCGAGCTTTGGCGCCAGCGCACGGTCCAGGCGCTCGCGGGTGAGCGACCCGATCACGCCGTCGTCCAGCACGACCGCCGCGTGCACCACGCCGCGCAGCGGGTACTCGGCTGGCGCCGAGTCGAGCAGCCGGCTCAATTGCTCGCGATCGGCGACGTCGCAGGCGAGCACCTTCACCGAGGCTCCGAGCTGGACGAGCTCTGCCTCGAGCTCCCGGGCGCCGGGCGCCTCGAGGCCGCGGCGACTGGCCAATAGGAGGCTGGGCACTCCATGACGAGTCACGAGATGCCTGGCGAGCAGACGGCCAAGGTCGCCCGTTCCGCCGGTGATGAGGACCGTGCCCTGCGGGTCGAAGACAGGTGCCCCATCCGCAGGCGCCCCATCCCCGGGAGCCCCATCCGCAGAAGTCTCCGCAGGCGCCCCGTCCGCAGGTATCTCAGCAGGCGCATCCTTCCCAGGCGCTTCGCCCGCGGCACCCCGCTCGTCGACCAGGCGGCCAAGGCGGGGCTTGAGCACGGCGCCGGCGCGAATTGCGAGCTGTGGCTCGCCCGTGCCGATCGCTGCGTCCAGGGCGGCGCGCGAGGCTTCGTGCTCGTCGAGGTCGACCAGCACGAAGCAGCCGGGATTCTCCGATTGGGCGGAGCGCACCAGTCCCCAGATCGGGGCCTGAGCCAGGGTGGACACGTCGTCCTGCGCGGTCGCGGCGACGGCGTTGTGGGTCACCACGACGAGCCGCGAGCTGGACGCGCGCTCCTCGGCCAGCCAATTCTGCAACGCCTCCAGGACCTCGCCGGTGGCGGCGTGCGCCTGTTCGACCAGTCCCTCGCCGTCGGGGGAGCGCCGCTCGCCGCAATCCAGCAGCGCCGTCTCGGGAATCGAAGCTTGCGGATCGAGCGCTGCCGGCGTCAGCGGCGCCGTCTCGGGAATCGAAGCTTGCGGATCGAGCGCTGCCGGCGTCCAGTCCAGTGAGAAGAGCGAGTCGCGATGGCCTCCTCCCGCGCTGCGCAACTGCTCGGCGGCCGGCTCGCGGAACACGAGCGTGTCGACCGTGGCCACCGGCCCGCCCGCCTCGTCGACCACCGCAAGCGAGATCGAATCCTCTGCCTTGCGACGCATGCACACCCGCAGCCGATCCTCTGCGCCGCCGCCGTATAGGCGCGCTCCGCTCCAGGAGAACGGGAGCCGCAGGGCGGCAGCCTCGGCGCTCTCCTGCTTCTCCGGGGGATCGTCCAGGACTCCGACGGCGTGCAGCGCCGCGTCGAGCAGCGCAGGGTGCATCCCGAACAGCTCGGCTTGCCCCTGCTGCTCCTCGGCAAGCTCGATCTCGGCGAATACGTCCTCGCCGTCGCGCCAGACCGACCGCAATCCGTGAAACGCGGGACCGAAGTCGGCGCCACGCGCGGCGGCGCGCTCGTAGAAGTCCTCGAGCCCGACGGCCTGCGCCCCCGAGGGCGGCCAGCTCGAAGCCCTCAGCGCCGCGAGAGGCGCATCCCCATCGCCGGCCTGGCTCTGGGAGCCGCCGGCCGGCGCGAGCGTCCCGCTGGCATGGCGGGTCCACGACTCTTCGGTCTCCCCCTCGCCCGCGCGGCCTTCCGAGCGGGAGTAGACGGAGACCGTGTGGTGGCCGCTGTCCTGCGGCTCGCCCACCCAGATCTGCATCTGCACGGCGCCGTCCTCCCGCAGCGCCAGCGGGGCCTCCAGGATCAGCTCGGACAGGGTCTCGCTGCCGAGCTCGCCGCCCGCGCTGAGCGCCATCTCGACGAATGCGGCGCCCGGCAGGATCGTGACGCCCAGGACGGCGTGGTCGGCAAGCCAGGGATCGCTCTGCAGGGACAGTCTCCCGGTGAACAGCCATCCCCGGTCGCCGGGCAGCTGCACGACCGCGCTCAGGAACGGGTGCTCCACCGTGCGCAGGCCCGCTGAAGCCACATCTCCCTCCCCCAGCGAGGGATCGACCCAGTAGCGCTTGCGCTGGAAGGCGTAGGTCGGCAGCTTCACCCTTTCGAGCGGGGGCGCTCCGATCGCCGCGGCCCAATCCACGCGCTCCCCGCGAGTGGACACATGGGCGAGCGAGAGCATGAACCGCTCGGGCCCGCCCTCGTGGCGACGCAGCGAGCCACAGGCCAGGACCTCGCCCGGGTTCTCGACCGTCTGCTCGGCGATCGCCCCCACGGCGACCGTCAGCACCGGGTGCGGGCTGAGCTCGACGAACGTGCGCCGGCCCTGTTCGAGCAGGGCGCGCACCACGGCCTCGAACTGGACCAGCTCGCGAGCGTTGCGGTACCAGTAGTCGGCGTCGAGCCCCGCCGTGTCGAACAGGCCCCCAGTGACGGTCGAATAGAAGGGAACTTCGCCCGAGCTCGGGGCGATCGAGGAGTAGCTGTCCAGCAGCGGCGCTCGCAGCGCCTCCATCATCGGAGAGTGGCCGGCGGTCACGGCGGCGGCGATCTTGCGAGCCTGGATCCCCTCCTGCTCGCACTGCTCGCGCAGGAGCTCGAGCGCCTGCAGCTCGCCCGAGAGGACCACCGATGCCGGCCCGTTGACCGCCGCGATCACGACCCGCTCGTCCTGCCATTGCGTCAGTCGCTCGGCGGCGTCCCTGGCGCCGAGACCGACGGACATCATGCCGCCGTGCCCGGCCAGCTCACCCAGGGCGCGGCTGCGCACCGCGACCACACGCGCGGCGTCCTCCAGCGAAAGGCCGCCGGCGACGCAGGCGGCGGCGATCTCGCCCTGGGAGTGACCGATCACCGCGGCCGGCCGCACGCCGCAGGCGCCCCACAGCTTCGCCAGCGACACCATCACCGCGAACAGCGCCGGCTGCACGACATCCACGCGATCCAGCGACGGCTCCCCGGCGGCGCCCCGCAGCACGCCCTCCAGCGACCAATCCACATATGGAGCAAGCGCCAGCTCACACTCGCGCATCCGCGAGGCGAACAGTGCGGAGCTGTCCAGCAGTTCGACCGCCATTCCCTCCCATTGCGAGCCCTGGCCCGGGAACACGAACACGACCCCTCCGCCGCCAGTCGATCTCCCGCGCACCACGTTCGGCGCGGAGCGGCCCTCGGCCAGTGCATCGAGCCCTTCCAGCAAGCTCTCCCTGCCCGCCCCGACCACGACCGCGCGATCTTCGAAGGTGGGACGTGAGAGCAGCGAATGCCCGACATCGCCCACGCCCAGTTCTGGGTCGCGGCGCACCCACTCGAGCAACCGCCGCGCCTGCCCACCAAGCGCTGTCTCGCCCTTGGCCGAGAGCACCCACGGCGTCACACCCTCACCCAGCACACCCGCCGCTCCCCCACGAGCCTCGCCGGGCGCCTCGACTCCCCCCGCGCCTGCCGGTACGTCCTCGGCAGCCCCCTCGCCGTGCTCCTCGCCCTCGTCTTCGCCAGTGTCGAATCTCACCCCTGTCCCTGGGTTTTCACCAGGATCTTCGACTGGTGCTTCCTCGAGTATCAAATGAGCATTTGTGCCACTCGCACCAAAAGAGGAAACACCCGCACGACGCGGCTCAACACCACGCTCCCACACAACCTCCTCCCTCAACAACGACACCGCACCAGCAGACCAATCCACCTCCCCCGACGGACGATCAACATGCAACGTCGCAGGCAACACACCCTCACGCAACGCCATCACCATCTTGATCACACCAGCCACACCCGCAGCAGCCTGCGCATGACCAATATTCGACTTCACAGACCCAAGCCACAACGGAGAACCAACACGATCCCTGCCATACGTCGCAAGCAACGCCTGAGCCTCAATCGGATCACCCAACCGAGTACCAGTCCCATGACCCTCAACCACACCAACCTGACCAACAGACAAACCAGCACTCAACAACGCCTCACGAACAACACGCTGCTGAGAAGGACCACTAGGAGCAGTCAAACCATTACTAGCCCCATCCTGATTAACAGCACCACCACGCACCACACCCAAAACCACACGACCATTAGCAACCGCATCACCCAAACGCTCCAACAACACAACACCCACACCCTCTGAGACACC
>DATHPT010000367.1:0-2939 GCA_035483615.1 Solirubrobacteraceae bacterium
ATCGCTGACGAGCTGGAAAGGCGAGCGGTGCAACCTGCCTACGAACATCACGGCTGACCGACTGGAGGGCTACGTGGTGGAACAGGTCAAGCAGGCATACGAACAGGTTGGTGGGTCGAGCCACGCGGCCAGCATCGCGGAGACAGACGGTGGTTTCGAGAACGTTCAGGGTGAGCTGGAGGCAGCGGAGCGCGAGCTGGAGCGGTTCGCTGCCGATCCGACTGCAGCCGAGCTACTTGGGGAGGCTGCTTGGACGGCGGCATTGCGCACTCGAACTGAACGCGCCGAAGCTGCGCGGGCGCAGTACCGAGAACAGGTGGACACGATGCGAGCGGCCGACATCGTGATACCGCCGATCGAGCTGCTCGACAGCCTGGAGCCTGCGGAGCTGAGGACCGTGCTACGCAGCGTCTTTGAGTCTGTGCGCGTTAGCCGTGGTAGCGCTCGCGGACGTGGGCCGATGGCCGAGCGCGTCGAGCTGGTCTTTCATGGCGAACCGGCGTCCGGGGTAGCGGCGCTCGAGAACGCCACATAGCGCCCGCTCCAACGCCTCGCGCGCCTGTCGAGGCATTGGTCGCGTGGCTCCAGCAACGCGGAGCCGAGCGCTACGCCTGGACTGGTCTGCGGAGCCGTACTGCGTCACGCAGAGAATGACCATGAAGCACAAGGAGCGACCATCGAATGCCTCCCGCAGCGAAGTACAGAGGCACCGGCTGCGCGGTCACGCTCAGCCGGTGCCTGCAAGCGTTAGTAGGCCCAATGCTCGGGTGGGGCACCCGGCGTCCATGTCTGCCAGCTTCCGCCTTCGCTGCGAAGCAGCTCGCCGTAGCTATGCAGCTCGATATGAAATCTCAGCTCGTCACGCGGATCGGTTGCGTAGTGGTCGATCCAGTCCCGCCAGATTGTGAAGGCGCACAGCATCTCGACGTGCGCCGCGCTCTCCCACCAGTCGTCCTTAAGGCGCTCTAGTTGACGCGGGTAGCGCTCATGTAGAGCGACGATCGCGGCCCACATCTGAGTGCGCCACTGGGGATCGTCTGGATACGACATGAGCCAAGGGGCTCGCTCGCCGGGCGCACGCCGGACGCCTGGCTGTTCTATGGTCGCGCCGGCGTTGCCCGTCGCGCTGCGTCGGTGGCCGGCGTTCAGGCTGTCGAGGCCTCGCCGAATGAGGTCCGCCGCAACGCGCGAAACGGGCTCGCCCCGTTGTTCGGCCATGTCCTCCAACAGCTCCACTGTCGGCTTAGGGAGCGTGACTCTTACTCGCCCGTCCATTTCGAGGCTCCAATCAGTTCGAGGGGAGAGCGCCCTGTGCGCTCCGACTCGTCGTACTGACCACAAGCCATCGAAAGCGGCCAACGAAGTGGCCCAATTCTGGCCCTCGCTCGGTCCCCGTGCATCTAGTCTGTACGGACTGTTGAGTAAGGCGGACGACTCGGTATCGTTGACGGTGATGAGCGGAGAACGCGAGTTCGACTTGGTGATCGTGTCCGAGCAGGAGGGCGGCTACAGCGTGTTCGTGCCCGAACTGCCGAGCGTTGCCACGCAGGGCGAGACGATCGAGGAAGCCCGGACGAACGCTCAAGAGGCGATCGAGGGGTATCTGGAAGTGATGCACGACGACGGCCTCTCCATCCCCACGGTCCATCGTGACCGTGTAGCCGTCCAAGCGGCGTGAGTCAGACCCCCGCCGTCTCAGGCAAGCAGCTCGTGAAAATCCTCGAAGGGCGAGGCTGGTACGTCAAGCGTGTGCGTGGCAGTCACCACATACTGCGCCATCCGACCATCCCGGATGCGATCCCGGTGCCGATCCATGGCAACCAGACGATTAAGAAGGGCACGCTTGGGAACATCTTGCGCACGGCCGGGATTAGCCGCGACGAGTTCGACCGATTGGTCTGAGCGCCACGGTGTTAGTCATCCGGACGAGCGCAGCCGTCGCTCGACCGGCCTCCCGGCGACGTGATGCAAGGGCGCGAGGCTGTAGCCGATGCCCCTGGCGGACGTCACCCACCCGACAGCCCCTGCGTCTGCGAGCTTGCGGCGCAGGCGCGACGCATGACTGTCAATCGTCCGCGACCTGTCGTCGGACGGATAGCCCCAGACGTGGCGCAGCAGCTCGGGCTTCGTGAAGACGCGGACAGGATCACGCGCCAGATAGAGCAGCAGCGCATACTCAAGCCTGCGCAGCGGCCCTACGGGCGTCGATCGGTAGATCACTGTGCGCGTCGCCGTGAAGATCGACAGGGCCTCGTGCCGGAGAACGGGCGGCGTCGCGCCTGTTGGCCTACGCAGCGAAGCTCGAACGCGCGCCAGCAACTCGGCGTACACAAAGGGGGCTCGGATCACGTCGTCTGCGCCCGCCTCGAATGCTCGCAGCGTGTCGATTGGACTGCTGGTCGCGCTCATCCAGAGCGCACGGGCACCGGAGCCCGCGAGTTCGCCCCGACGCAGAGCACGTAGCGCGTCGAGCCCGGCGCCGCGCGGCGAGGCGCGACCGAAAACGATCAGATCGACCTCGCCAAGCATCGCAATGTCGCTGACCAACCGCACGTCGTAGCCCTCCATCGCTAGCTCGTTGGCTAGTGCCTCGTTGTCGCGCTTCTCGCCGAACACCGCCAGGACGTGGGGCGCAAATCGCGGGATATCCTCCAGCTGCATGGGAAGGTGTCGCCTTTCCGTGCCACGCCCCCGGCTGTTGACGCAGCGCGGGGGCACTTTTGTAGTGTGCGAGAGATCATAACTGCTTACGCGGTTGTGAGTACGCGCATGGACGCACACGGTTGGGCCTGCGAAGCTCACGCGATGCCTCCACCACTCCCGCCGGACCCCGCACTCGGACGTGCAATCAAAGCGCTGCGCGAGAAGCAAAACCTCACGCAGGAAGAACTGGCGGTCAAGGCTGGGATGACCTTCGGGACGGTCAGTCGCCTGGAGTC
>DATHPT010000368.1:0-14500 GCA_035483615.1 Solirubrobacteraceae bacterium
CATCCAAACCACCAGCCAGCAGCTCTCCCTCGCGATCGTGCGACAGTCGGCTAGCCACAGATAAGTGAGTTGAAGCCAGCTCGATTCAATCTGGGGAATAGCATGACCCCGAGCACTCCCCGATGGACCCTTAACAAATGGGGCCACCTATACATCACATGGGAAATCGGGTCCAACTGCCTTTGAGTGAGGCTCAGAGTGTTCGGTACGAAAGACCGTTGGTGAAACCCCGTAGCGGCGGGCTGCTCACCCGATGAGCAGCTTGGTCTTGAGCCGGCCCGCGAGACTCGCTTCGTCCACCGACAGTTGCTCGGGGAATGCGTTGCTCAGGCAAACCTAGCCCACGGCTCGCCGGGCAACCGCACGCCAAGGAGCAGCCGTCGTCACAGTCCAGCCGGGCAAACGCTGCCTCCCCTCCAGCCCAGTCGTAGAGAGAGACAAGGGGCCCATGCTAACGACTGGCACTGGCCGCGAGCGCGGCGCAGCTTGAGCGAGACACCAACGCCGCCTGTAGAGTCGCGGACAGACGACAACCCGCCAAACGGAGGAGCGCACCCATGGTCATCCTGCACGCACATGGAGTCATCAAGCCGGAGGCGCGCGAGCGTTGGCTGGCGATCTTGGATGCGGTTACGCCTCCGTCGCGCGCCGAGGACGCCTGTCAGAGCTACGTCATCTACGAGTCTGTCGAGACACCCAACACGTTTATCTTCGTAGAGGAATGGACGAGCCTGAATGGCCTGTACGCCCATTTCCACACGCCGCACTTCACCGAGTTCTTCGGAGCGCTTGGAGACGTGATCGCCGAGCCGCCCATGGGAACCGTCTCCGAGATGTCCTCAACGAAAACGCTCGACGACGCCTTTGCGGCTGCCGGCATCGGCGGATAACGGCGCGAGCGACCATCCGCCGATCGAGGCCAATCAGGGTTTGGGCCGGAGATGCCTGCCCCCCGGCCCAAACCCCCAGGAATCCCCAGGAAACTAACAGCATGTCCGGTGCGTCTCCTCTAGCGAAGGTCCTGCAAATCAGGCATTTTTCGGCCGCCTAAGATCCAAACGAAAATCGAGGTGTCGGCGGTTCGAGTCCGCCTCTCGCCATGCACTCGACCAGCCTGGTTTGGGTTTGGGCCAACGAACATCGCCAGTAGGCCCGAACCACGCGATGGCCAAGAGTGAGGACATCCGTGGGGAGCCTCAACTCGCTGAAGTCAGGCAGGGGCCTGGGCGTTGGAGCTGCGCAGTTCCGGTGACGCTCTAGCCTGACGCGCAGCGCTGCGTCTCGCGTTAGCATCTCAGCGATGAAGTTGCGTGCTAGCGGGGTAAGCCCACAGCGCAATTACTCCTAAACGACGAAGCGTTCTTACTCCGATCAGTAAGCATGGCTGACGGGGTCGTAGGGTTAGATGATGCCTACCGATCGGCTGAGCGTCGTGCTGAGAGAGATAATGGAGGCCGATAAAGACGGCTCGTCCTCGCTCGTCGATCGCGTATGCATAGCCGCTGTGAGCCTGCTCTCATTGAAGGGTGCAGGGCTTTCGTTGATGGTGGACGGAGAGTTGCGTGGGACCGCTGGGATGTCTGAGCCAGGCATCGCCTTGGTGCAGGAATTGCAACTCACGCTAGGTGAGGGGCCGTGCGTGGATGCATGGATAAACAGGGTCCCGGTGTTGGAGTCGAACCTTGCCGATCCTGCGGTTGTGCGCTGGCCTGCCTTCGCCCAGGCCGGCGTCGTCGACGCCGGTGTGCTGGCGGTGTTCGCCTTTCCGTTGCACCTTGGCGCTATCCGGATCGGAGTGTTGGTGCTCTATCGCGGTCGCTCGGGCATGTTGAACGCGGATGAGATGGCCTACGGGCTGGTGCTGGCCGATATGGCCACCCAGGTGCTTCTTGCCCTACAGGCCGGCGCCCCGGCCGACGTACTGCATGAGGTCTTGGCCGGTGAGCCTTCGCACTGGGCAGAGGTTCATCAGGCAACCGGAATGATCTCTGTCCAGCTTGGAGTCTCCCTGGATGAGGCCTTTGTCCGTCTGCGCGCTCATGCGTTCGCCGAGGGACTCCCGCTGCGGACTGTCGCCCGCGAGATCGTCACGCGACGCTACTGCCTCCAGGACCCGCGTGACGCACGATCGCGACCTTAACTACTACCTTAGTGGCAACATTTGCGTTTGTAGCTGAGGAGATCGAGATCGGATCATGACACGCGAGCAGCGCATTGTGGAGACATTCGTCGAGTTGGCCGACACGATGGTCGATGATTTTGACGTGATCGAGTTCCTGCACCGTCTGGCGGAGCGCTGTGTCGAGTTGCTCGATTGCGCCGAGGCGGGGCTGCTACTTGCCGACGCTGCCGATGTACTGCGTGTGATGGCCTCTTCGAGCGAGCGCTCCGATGCGTTGGACTTGTTGCAGTCCCAGAACGAGGAGGGACCCTGCTTCGAGGCCTACCAGAGTGGAGCGTTGGTGTCTAGCGAGGACCTAACAGGCGATCCTGGGCGTTGGCCGACGTTTGCACCGATGGCTCTGCAGAAGGGGTTTCGTTCGGTGCAAGCGATCCCTATGAGGGCTCGTGGAGAGACCATCGGGGCGCTGAACTTGTTTCGCGCGACGACGGGGTATTTGGTAGAGCAGGACTTACTGCTGGGGCAAGGGATGGCTGATATCGCCGCAATCGCGCTACTACAGGAGCGTACAGTGCGCGAGGCGCACGGCGTGGTAGAGCAGCTTCAGGGCGCGCTCAGTAGTCGAGTGATGATCGAGCAGGCAAAGGGTGTGCTCGCCGAGCGTGCCCATATCGGGGTAGACGCGGCGTTTGTCCGTATGCGCACTTACGCTCGCGAGCACAACCTTCGCCTTAGCAGCGTTGCTGGCGACCTCATCGACGGACACCTCGACGCTGCCTCGCTCAGCTCTACCTGCGGCGCCTCAGTATCAGAACGCTGACACACCATCTCAAGCGAAGGCGTTTCGGACGGCGCAGTGTGAGCTATGGGCGTTGCGCCACTTCGGGGCTTAGCCAGCACCCGCAATCTTTTGCGGCATCCGAGTCCATTGGAAAGAGTCTTATTCGTCCATTTATCAGAACTTTCGATGTGCTAGGATAGGCGCCGTCGGTGGTCTTCCCGCCGTCGCGTCGCTCCAGACCCCGGTGGCGTTGTATGAGTCACGGGACCTAACGTCTGGAGCCTTGATGTTTATAGAGCACGAGACCCAATCCGTCGTGCCGGATGTAGCGGTCTTGACTGGATCGGACGCTCGTAACGACCTCCGATTCTCGCCGCCGCTCTTTTCAGCTTTTGCGCACCTCGAAGGCCACAGAGCAATCGTATTGCTCTGTGGCGAGTTGGATGTGGGGAGCACCGCAATCCTAGTAGATTCAATCTTGATCGATTGCTTCATGGGGATCACGTTCGCTGTTGAGGAGTTGGTACTGGACTTCGCTGAGCTCGACTTCATCGACGGTTCCGGACTGCATGCGATCGCAGCTATCTCCCAACAAGTGACCGCTGGTGGAGGCTCAGTGGGCATACGCTCGCCGCGACCGCAAATCCAACGGCTACTCGAACTCGTCGACTTCAAGCAGATTGTGGCTATCGAGCTATAAGCATCAGCATCTACCTGGGGGAGTAAACCTCCTCGCAGCGCTGCGGCACGCCCGGTTGGCCGCAGCGAGGACATCGTAATAAAGATGATTGCCACCGCTATTTGAGCACCGTCAGCTTCGCGGCTGCTCGGTCTCGTTAACTTCGAGTAGATCGTTGTCGTCTAGCGTTACCCATTGGCGCTGGCTCTGCTAGCGGCCCCACACGGCGTGGGCGTCGGCGCGGCTTGGAGCGGTGTCGCCGCGCAACGTCACGGTGGCGTTGACAGAGCCGCCGCGCCCGGTGACCACGCCGCGGTTTAGCATGATCGAGACGACGCCGGTCTCTGCAGGCAGGTTCCTGACCTCGATCGTGTGTGCTTTCAGCAGTACCGTGATGCCGTTGAAGCTGGTGCGGGCACCGTAGAGATTGAAGGTCTGGACGGGCTGGTCGGCCGGTTGAATTGAAACGCTTCCCAGCGTTGCCCTCACGACGTGAAGACGCAGTGTGGGTGGCAGTCGCAGGAGTGGCGAGCTCATTCCGACTGACGCCGAGACAGTTATATCCGTAGCTTGCCTCGAGCTGCCGTCGAGTCTTGCTGCGAGGTCGCAGGGAGCAAGTGCGATCTGCTCATTTGCCCTATCCGACTTGTAGTTGACTTGCAGGGTGTGGGCTCCATCCGCATAGGCCAGCAAGGCTCGGGGTGTGAGTACGACGTGACCTCTGCTGGAGGCGATGGATTGGCCATCTATCAGCACTTGGGCTCCAACGCGTGGAATGTTCAAGCGTAGGGGAGCGTATGGGGTAATGGGTTTACCGTAGTCGAGCCTGATGGTTGTCCCGGCGAGCCTCAGTTGCGCAGGAGCCTGCATGACGCGGCAGACAGATCTCTCGACGAGGCTGGCCTGGAGATTTGAAAGGTCTAGAGGCGCAATCGGGCCGCTTTGGGGCGATGTGACTGTCTCGGAGCCGACCGAGTTGGTTGCCTGCACACGGCAGCTCAGAGTCATCCCGACATCGGCTTCGCTAGGGGTGAATTGCGCGTCAGTCGCGGCGGGAATCGTCTGGCCGTTTCGCAGCCACTGGTAAGTGAAAAGCGTGCCTCCGGGATAGCCGCTGGGAGCGCAGTTCAGCAGACTCCCCGCCGCGTTCGTTCCGGTTATGGATGCCGAGCCTTGTGGGAGGGTGACTCCTGTGCCGATGAGGTTTGCGGTGGCGACGGGTCCATTTTGGTTGGTGATGACAAAGACGGTTCCTTCGCGGGTTCCTCCTTGGATTCCGGCTGCGCTTGGCTGGAAGCGCACGGTGAATTGACAGGAGGCGCCTGGAGCGATCACCTTCGAGCTACAAAGATCTTCTGAGATCGGGAATAGCTGCGGCGCGCCCGAGATGACGAGCAACTGCTGGATCTGCAGCGGATAGTCGCCTGCGTTGGTGATCGAAACGGTCTTCGCTGGGGAGGTAGAGCCTGCCGCGACATCGCCAAAATCATTCAGGGAGGGAGAGATGACGGCGTCCGGGCCAGACAGTGCTGTCGCGCTCAGAGGAATGATCAGCGGATTGGTGGTCCCGTCGTTGCTCAATTCGAGCTGAGCGGTCTTGGTTCCGGGGCCGGTGGGATTGAACACGACGCCGACGCTGCAGTTGTTGCCGGGGTTGATGGTGAACTGGCAGCCGTTGTAGCCGACCGAGAAGAATGCGGCATCTGAGCCGGTGATCGTTGCCGTTGTGGCCTGAGCTGAGAAGAGGGAGTTGTTGGAGATGTTCGCGCTCTGCTCCTGCCCACCAAAGTAGTACGGTTGCGAAGGACCGAAGTTTGGAGATGAGTCCGAGAGAGTGCCGGTAGCGCCAGTGCCGGTAAGTGGAACGTTGATCGTGCCATTGTCCTCGACGATTTCCAGTTTGGCGGACTTTGCTCCTGGCGTCGTGGGATCGAAGGAGACGTTGATGGCGCAGGATTCCCCGTCAGCGATGAAATCGCAATTACTGTTATCAGAGAAATCGACAGCGTTAGGCCCCGTGGTTTCGATCGATGAGGCGGCTACTCCGACCCCGGTCGAGTTGCTCAGCTTGACCGTCTGGAAGTTTGTTCCCCCGTTATGGATGTCCTGCGTGGCGAAGTCGAGTTGTGTGGGGGTGGGTGTCAGATCGCCCGCGGCTGCAGCGAAGGTCGGTGCGCTGAGCAGGCCCAACGCACCGACAAGGCAGATGAGAGTGAGGTATTGAGTGCGGAAGGCCATCGCAAGAACGATGCCTGCTCGCTTGAGACGGGCGGAGTCGGACATAATGTCCTCCTTATGGGCGAGCAGCCCGTACAACGTTCATTAGCCACCACTGGCGCTGTTCAGACGATTTACGTGGTGACAGCCTTCGATAGTCACGGCGAACTCCGGGTGGAGTCCCGTGACTCTGCGGACCCGCCTCGCAGCGGGGGTGCCTGAGTCGAGAAGGTCTGCTCTCGTGTCTAGCCTGTATCGGCCGAGAAACGTAGTACCTTGAGGCGTATTGCGAGAGTCGGTATCAGTCGAATTATTGGATTATGAGGGATGGGACGGCGGGCTGCGCACCTCTAGCAAGCGGTGTCGAGGGCTAGGCGGCCCGAGCATGGGAGGCAAGTTCGATCGCGGCTTGCAGTTGCCCGAGCGTGAAAGGCACGATCAAGGAGGCGGCGAAAACTACGCCGACCTCGCACAGCTCCCAAGGGGGGATTGAGGTGCTCGCGCAGATGATCGGCAGCGAAGGGTTTGCGATGTGCGCCGCTTGAGTGAGCATCTTCCCGTCAGCGGCTTTCGGCTCGACGATGAACAGATCCGCGCTCAGCGCGCGCTCGAGGGTTGGCATCGTAATCAGGAGTGGTTCGTGGCCCAGACGCGTGAGCATCCCTTCCAACAATCGTCTAATAGCGTCGTTTGGCTCGCTGACCAACGTCAGTGCCATCGGAATCGATCCTCAGCCATTACAGACATCCTTTCCCTTGGTTTTGGTCCGGGTGCTGGGTTCAGAGCACGGCTAGGTTCGCCGGCTCGTGGTCGAGTCGGCGAACGTGACTTGACTTGGCGTGCGATGGAGTTAGGCATGATGCGCACATTGGGTGCCACAGCCTGTTACCGCCGACCCCGCTTACGATGGAGCGGCTCCGGTGAAGCTAGTTGGGTGCCAAGGACGGTGTTGTTGACGCGTCGGCGCTGAGGAACGTCTCAACTGCATCGACGTCGAGCGGTCGCGAGAATAGGAAGCCTTGGCCGTGGTCGCAGTGTTCGCGTTGCAGGGTCTCTAGCTGGGAGCGCTCCTCAATGCCCTCGGCGAGTGTCTCGATGTCGAGCGTCTTGCCGAGTTGCACGAGCGTGTGGATCAGCGCGGCCGAGCCCTTCGATCCGGCGATGCCTGTGATGAAAGAGCGATCGATCTTGAGGGCGTCGACGGGGAATTGGCGTAGATAGGCGAGCGAGCTGTAGCCGGTGCCGAAGTCGTCGATCGCGATTCGGACGCCGAGCTGCTTGAGCATGTGCAGGCGCCGGGCGGTTGCCTCGGCGTCGCGCATCAGCGTGGTCTCGGTGATCTCCAAGGTCAGCGTGGTCGGGTCAAGGCCGCTTTCCTGGAGCGCGCCGCGAACATCCTCGATCAGCTGGTCGTCGTCGAGTTGGCGTCCGGATACGTTCACCGCCATCCCGATCCTGTGCCCGTCGCCGTACCAGTTCGCGGCTTGTCTACAGGCCTCCTGCAAGACCCAGCGTCCGATCGGGACGATCAGCCCGCTCTCCTCGGCGATTGGGATGAAGTCGATCGGCGCGATCACGCCGCGCTTGGGGTGGTTCCAGCGGATCAGCGCCTCGACTCCGATCACCCGCTCTGATTGCAGGTCGAAGGTTGGCTGGTATTGAAGGAACAGCTGTTGCTGCTCAAGGGCGTCGGCGAGGTCCATCTCGAGCGTCAGTCGGTCCTGCGCCGCGGTCTGCATGCTGGACTGAAAGAGCATGTAGCGGTTTTTGCCGGCGGCCTTCGCCTCATACAGGGCGATGTCCGCGTCGCTCAAAAGCTCGGCGGCGTTCGCACGTTCGCCCAGTGCGATGCCGATGCTCGCCGTGAGCGACAATGGCCTGCCGGTCTGGCCGTCCATCTCGTAGGGCTGGCGCAGTACTTCCAGCAGGCGCTCGGCTATTAGCTCTGGGCCGGCGTCGAGCGCGGAGCCCTCGACCAGGACGACGAACTCGTCGCCGCTAAGGCGCGCCGCCGTGTCGCCTTCGCGCACGACTCCCCGCAGGCGGGTGGCAACGATCCGTAGCAGATCGTCGCCGGCCGCATGTCCGAATGTGTCGTTGACGTGCTTGAAGCCGTCGATGTCGAGATACAGGGCCGCGACCGGGATCTGCTGGCGGCGCGCTCGAGCTAGCATCTGCTCTGCGCGGTCGAGTGCCAGCACGCGGTTGGGCAAGCCGGTAAGGGCGTCGTGCAGCGACTGGTGACGGAGCTCTCCGGTCTTCTCCTTCACCATCCCGAGGGCGTGCTCGCGTGAGCGCGTCAGCACCAGCACGAGCGTGAACAACAGGAGGCTGACAATCGTTCCTCCGATGAGGACCAGTAGACCCTGCAGATTGGCCGAGAGCCAGCTCATGGCCTCCGAGCCTCGGACGACCGCTCGCCACGTGCCGTCTATTTGCATCGTGGTTTCATGGGTGAAAGCGCCCGCGGGAGAAGCCGTGCCGACGCGGCCGATCAGCTGTTCGCTCTGGCCGGGGTTGCTGTGGTAGAGAGCCACGCTGAGGCCGTGGTGGTTGCTGATCGCTTGGTGGATCAGAGCGGTCATTCCAAACGAGCTCCCGACCCAGCCGGCGAGGGCCGCGCGGCGCTGCGCGACACTCCGAAGGCTGGCGCCGTGCCTGTAAAACGCGGCTTCGATGAACAGCGTGCTCACGCCCTGCACCGTCACGGGATAAACCAAGAACTGGCCGCTGTCGGTGATCCTCTGCAGGATATGCGCCTGCAGAATGCCGCCATCCTGAAATCCACCGATCGGTGAGGCGGGGTTACACCAATCGCCCTGCACCAGCCGTCCCACTGCCCGGGTGTACGGCGTTACGGTCCCTCCAGCAGAAAGTAGGCAGTAGCGTGCGTGCGCGCCAGTAGTCAAAGGCACGACCGAACCCCCGACGAATGCTCGAAACGCGGGATTGGCGGCGCGTCGTGCCTGGAAGGCAGCCAGCTCAGCTGCCGGCACCACTTCAACGACGGTCGTTCCGAGTCCACTCATCTCCCGCTGCCTGCCCTGCAGTTGGGAGAACCACTGATCGAAGCGCGTGGCGCTCAGGTGTGGCTGCATCGTCAGCACGCTGCGCAAGGTTGTTACAAAGTCAGCATCGCGACGCAGTAGCGTCTCTACCGTCTCGTTCACATCGGTCGAGCTGGTCTGGAACTGCTGCCTGTCGTGCGTCTTTACGCTCGAGCGCCACAAGAGTGCGCTGCCGAGCGAGGTCACGAGGCCAACGGTCAGGATCGAGCAGGCAAGGACCATCCACCATCTGCGGCTCCTGGTTGTAAGAGCTGGCGCGTCTCCGAGGTTGGCAGGCTCTGACATCGTGGCTGGCGATTGAGGCATATTCAAGGTATCGGCGCGTCGCCCTGCCAGAGCCCTTCTTATTCTAAAAATTAGACTCATATTGTTAAGTTGACAAATGAGTCAGTAGATCTTCACGGGTGTGCCAGGGCCGATGCGAGCGGCAAGCCAGTCGATGCTCGCGGTGGCGAGCCGGATGCATCCATGTGATTCGGCTCGGCCGAGCGTTCCTCCGAGGCCCTGTCGACCGTGTATCCCGATCTGGCCGGGACCGCCTTCGAATTCCTGCAACACGTTGGAGCGTGCGCTGAGTGCCAGCACAAACGGACCATCGGCCTCACCGGGCTCCATCTGCACGGTCTCCTCAACGAAGAACTGGCCGGTGGGGGTCGGCGTGGACGGCTTGCCCACCACGGCTTGAAAGGCTCTCGCCTTGCGCCCCTCGCGGTAGACCGTTACGCGGCGTGCGCCGAGATCCACGAGGATGCGCCAGCCTGTCACGAGCTCGCGAGCGCCGGCCTTGGCGATCCATCCCGTCAATCCGTCAGGGCGGCCGGGAAGCATCACCTTTAGCCATGCAGTCCCGTCTGGCGCCGTCGAGTGTCCAATCACTGGCAGCATCGTCTGCTCGCCTGTGATCGGTCTACGATCACCGACGAACGCGACCTGGGGCGAGCCAGCCGCCGGTGCGCTGTGTGCGACGTGGCCACTCAGCAGCTCCGCGAGCTGCTGAGTGGCCTGCACCCGTGTTGGAGTGTCTGCGCCGAGCGCTGAGCCTGTCGTGAAGCCGAACAGGCACACCGCCAGCCCGACGACGCTCAGCCGGTGAATGAGCCGGGCCTGTGCGGGAGCGCCGGACGGGCCGGCGAGCGTGGCGTGGTGGCTTTGTGCGCGTGATGGCGCTTATGGCGCTTATGGCGCCTGGCAGTCGTCTTCGACGCAATCGGCGCCCTCGGGGCAGCAGCGCTCACGCCGGGACTCGAGACGACTGCTCCCGCGCCCGTTGTCGTCACTGCTGCACCGCTGCTGGTGATCGTGCCTGCGCCGGTGGTCGTGGTCGTTTCTCCGCCGGTGGTCGCTTTTTCGAGCGCGGCCGTTTCTTGCGGGGTGGTGGTTTCCGTGCCCCCGCCACTTCCGCTGCCGCTGGAAGCACAGGTGGACGTGGTGATGGTGTTGTTTTCCAGCGTCACCGCGGCGGTCTGCGCGAGCAGTCGACCGTGGATCGTCGCGCCGGTGTTCGCCGTGATGCTGTCCGCGGCCATGATCGTGCCGACGAAGTGTGTGCCGGTCCCAAGTGTCGCGGAGGAGCCGACCTGCCAGAAGACGTTACAAGCCTGCGCCCCGTTTATGAGCGAGACGCTGGTGTTAGAGCCCGTCGTCAAGGTGGAGCCGATCTGGAAGATGAACACCGCATTCGGGTCACCCTGGGCGTTCAGCGTCACGCTCCCGGAGGAGAGCAGCAGCGAGCTGCTCGCGGTATAGACGCCCGGCAGGAAAGCGTGCCCGGCGAGATCTTCCCCGGCTGAGCCGTTGCTCGCTTCGTTCGCGGCCGTCGTCGCGGCGGTCGTGAGGGCGCTCTTCGCTTCATTCGCCACCGCGTCATCCACGTGTTCTGCGCCGAGTACCACCGGGGCGCCGGTCACCGAGGAGCCGGGAGCGAGACCGAGATCGCCGAACATCGTCGTCTGGCCTGTGTTCGTGATCGTCGAGCCGCCCAGCACAGAAAAGCTCGCGGCCTTCCCCAGCCCCACGCTCGTGGCGCCCAGGGCGCTGCTCGCGAAGATAAGGGTGGACAGCGAGCCGAGCAGGATCAGTCCCACTCGAAACGTCCTCCACCCCGTTTTCCAGGGGGAACGACGCTTCCTTGCGAGGGAGTCGCCGGTCGGCGACTCTTGTTGCTGAGAGACGCCGCGGTGCGTGAGCGTCTGGTGCTGCGATGGGACGCCGCTGTTCATAGGGCGTCTCCTGACTGCGGCTTTGGCTCGCCGCGATAGAAGGGGAATGGCTCCCCGGTCTCTTCGACCTACTGTCTAACCCGACAGTTCGCAGCGATAGCGTGAACAACACGTGAGCAAGTCAACGTATGTCGAGTACGATTTTACGCACGATCCAAGCCTCATCGACGCTCACGACGGCTGCGGTAGCTCGGATTGATAGATGCCTTTCAGGGGCGTCGTGCTCCGTGTCCCCGCCGAGAGTGTCGATGAGGCTTGGGGGACCGGGCTCGTGGGGAGGGTGGGTCTCGACTGGGTTGCTGACCCGATTCATGTGCAGGCGGCGCTGCGAGCTCGCGACGGGTGCCAACCCCGAGCTTGCGGTAGATGTTGCGTGCGTGGGTGCGGACCGTCTCGACACCCACGCCCAGGGCGAGAGCGATCTGTGCGTTTGAGTCACCGCGCTGCAGCAGCGGGAGCACCTCAACCTCACGCCGGGTCAACAGAGCGCTTGGGGTCAGCAGGCCGGTGCCTGCACTCCCTACCGCCCTGGGAATTACCTGGAGTCCCCGCGACGCGAGATGGATCGCGTTGATCACATCCCGCGACTGTGTATCCCTGCCGAGGCAGGCGCTGGCTCCGAACGCGAGCGCCTGTGCACACTCGACCGGCGCGGGATCGTGCCCGAGCAGCAGCAATCGTGTCGCGGGATAGGACCCGGTGAGCTCGCGCACCTCAGCCAACTTGGCCAGGGCGCCAATGTCGAGGATCACCACGTCTGGACGGTGAGCACGCAGCATGACTCCGATTCGCCGGTGTTCCACATCGGCAGCGACAACAAGGAGACTCGGATCGCTCTCGATCAGCTTGCGCAGCCCTCCGGCGAAGAGATCGTCGAAGTGGGCGAGGACTACGGTGATGGGGGTATGCGACGATGACATAGGCGGTCCAGACGTGGACCAGCGCGCCGTGGACCAGCGCGCATGTGCTCATCGGCAACAATCAGCAGAAGGGTGAGCCTCGCCTCACCCCCAGCTCCCCCGTTCCTCCCCCCAAGACCACCCGCCTCGGAGGAAGAACAGGGCGCCTGCCGGCCTCAGCATGAAGGAATGTCTCGTCGCCTGCTTCCAGTCATCCTCGCAACGACGCTGCTCCTGCCCGCGTCAGCCGGCGCTCACAGCAGTCCGTCTCACGCCCCGACTACAAACCCAGTGGCGCTGTCGCTGAAGCTCGCCGAGCGTTACTGGCACGGAGCACCAGCCTGCGGCACTCCTACGATCGTGACCAGCGCCCATCAACTTCCAAACTCCAACTATGAAACCGTCACGAGCCCGGAACCAGCGAACTCCGTGGTTGAGATGTGGACTGAAGTGCAGAAGTGCACGATCACGATCAACGCCTCGCTATGGGGAAGCTGGCATCAGGACGACGAATACTTCCAGTGGTTTTGCGATGCGATGACGCACGAGTTCGGGCACCTGTTCGGGTATCCCGACAGCGGACAGACAAACCCATCATCGATCACTTATCCGTTCCTCAGTTCAACGAGTCCCAACTTCAACTCGGTCCCGGAGTGCAAGAATGTCGCCCTGCAGTACGGCTCACAGGAAATTCGCAACGAAGAAATACTCTCCCGTCGCCGACCGCAGCGATGACTCGCGTCAGCCCAGCTGCTGGATCACAATCGAAGCAACCGCGGGATGCGTGCCTCCGGCGAGCGGTGTGATCGTCAGCGCCGGAGCGTTTCCCGCCGGGTTACGAAGCTCGACCGTCGAACTCGCGGCCGTGGTTGTTATGAGTGCATCGCCGGCAATCTGACTTGTACCTGTCGCCCGCCCATACACCGTATATGGCAATTCGACCATTTCGCCCCCGGAATCGAGCGCGATCACCAGCTGCCCCGGCTCGGTGACAGACACCGAGAAATCCACGCTGTACGTGCCCGCGCGCGGTAGTACGAACTCGCCCAGGTTAAGTCTAATGATGCCGCCCGCCGTCGGGCCGTTTTGGGGAAACAAGACCGGGGCGCCCTCCGCAACCGTTGCCGCATTGTCCGGCGGCATTAGAGCGTAAAACTCCGCGTAAGCCGGCGATCCAGACGAGCCTTCAGGGCCAGCCGGACCGGCAGCCCCGGTCGCGCCTGCGGGCCCGACCGAGCCCGAGGGGCCTTCTGCGCCTCTTTCGCCCTTAGGCCCACCTGACCCCGCGACTCCCGCGACGCCAGCTTCGCCTTTGAGACCTACTGGCCCCGCGTTTCCCGGAACACCTTTTTCGCCCTGGGGCCCAGAAGGCCCCGCAATACCCGCCGCGCCCGTTTCGCCTTTGAGTCCAGCTTGTCCTTCAAATCCGGCGACGCCTGGCAGCCCGGTTGGTCCCGCAAATCCAGTCGCGCCCACAGCGCCAGGCAGTCCTGGTAGCCCAGCAAATCCTGTGGCACCAGTGGCGCCGCTGAGTCCTGTGAGTCCGATCACCCCCGCCGATCCGGCTGCCCCGTCGTTGCCGGTCGACCCTGCGGATCCAGTGACACCCGTAGCGCCCTCTTGCCCGGTCAGCCCAGTCGCGCCTGCCACGCCTGTGAGCCCGGCCGGTCCTGTTGCGCCAAGTAGACCCCGTAGGCCTTCTGGCCCGCCTGGGCCGGGTAGCCCCGCGAAACCTGTCGGGCCGCGAACACCCGCGTGTCCCCGCCGTCCGCGTGGTCCTGAAGTCGGTCGTGGTTGTTTCTGGCACCGTGATGGGCGTGTAGAACCGACCCGCCCTGTAAAAGCCGCTGGAGTACATGACTGAGCGGAGGTTGACTGGCCTAGCGCTATTCCGAGAGTCACGACCACGATTCCTGAAAGCCACCACAAACAGGCCGCCAGCGCGAACACGCCGCAGAGACGTTGCCCAGCTGGCAGGAATGAGTCAATTTTTCTGAAAACAACCATTCATTAGAATCTCGACGGTTAATTTCCCTGGCTTGAGCGCCAGCCTCACAAGTAGCTGAATGGCGCCTGGCTCACGGTTCGATCTGCGCTACATGGGCTTCCGTGTCAGTGTTGGTGCACCGCAGTGCAACTGCACGTCCGCTCGTCGGGATCGCAGATCTAACGAGCCGCCGCTGGCACTCACCCCCCACCGACGCTGACGGCAACCTCATCGCGCATTGAATCGCTCAGAAGTCGAGTGGTCCTGGTCTGGCGATGTGGTAGCCCTGGGCGTAGTCAACCCCGAGCTCTCCCAGGAGCGTGAGCGTCTCTGCATCCTCGACGCCCTCGCCGACTGTCTGCAAGGAGAACGCTTGGGCGAGAGCGACAACGGCCTGGACAACGTGGCGGCTGGCTGTGTTGCTCGCGAGGTCGCTTACGAACTCGATATCGATCTTGAGGTAGTCGATCGGGAGTTGCTTGAGGAAGGTGAAGGCGCCGTAGCCCGTACCGAAGTCATCGAGCGCAA
>DATHPT010000369.1:0-7184 GCA_035483615.1 Solirubrobacteraceae bacterium
CGTCAGGAGGGGCGGTCTGACTTCGGCGGGCTTGATGACTCACTGGCAAGAAAGGTAACCTGTTCCTGTAGGAAATCCTTCGCAAACAGGGTGGCCAGTGCAAGGGTCTGCACCACGCTGTAGGTGATCGCGTCGCGTCGCGTCAGCACCGGCGGGGGATCCGCGGTAATCGCCATATTGACAGCCGCAAAATCGGACGGACTTGCCAGAATCAGTTTGCTGCCATCGCGTCCCGGTTCGACCTCCCGCGCAAGCAGGGTCGCCATCTCTTCGTGGGTGTGATCCAGGATCCTGCGAAAGCTGTTGTAGGGGACGGCAAGCGTCAGTATGCCCGCGGCGGCAAGCAGCGCTATTCCTAGGACGTTGAGCGTCGACCAGTTGCTGAAGAAGAAGAGTGCGAAGAGGGCGACGCCCACGGCCCACGTCCCTGAGACCCAGGCGTACGCGGTCACGAGCGTGCGAACTCCGAGACGCACACGGCCCGGGAACGGCATGTAGGCAAAGCTCCGAAGTTTCCAGGCGAAGCGAAGGTTGCGACAGAGCAGGATCGCGCTGCTGCCGAGTGTGATCGACACCGCCACGGCAAATACGGCAAGCGCGAGCCCGGCCGGCACCAGTGCGTCCGGCGCGTGCCATTGAACGGGGAAGGCTTGGAATCCGTGAGTTTTCGAGACGACACCCGTGTGATGCCAGCGGTGCAGCGCAGCTGCGACGATCACCGCCGCCCCGCAGCAGAAGACTGCAAGCAATCCGATGCTGGCGCAGTTGCGCGCCGCGGTGGTCAACTGCCTGTCCGCGTATTCGTGAAAGTCCTCGGGTTCGCGGGCGACCTCCTGCAGCTCCGAGAGGCCCTTGGTAAGAATCTCGACCCCCCGCACCGATGCGGCGATCACAAGACCGACTCCGCCGAGCCCGATGTAAAACGCCGGTGTACGCAAATACAGGCCGCCGTCGCCAAACGGAGCTACCAGAATCAGTCCGAGCAGGTAGGGCACGAGCGCGATCGCAACCGCTCCTCCGAGCCATCCAAGACCCATGCGGTCGATCAAGCGGACGAACCAAAACCCGTACTCACGGGAATCAAAACGGCTCATGGACCGCCTGTCGAGCTAGTCGTTGCGCTTGAGTGTTTGCAGCCGATAGGTGTGGACACCGAGCTCCACAGTGATCGGCATGAGGTATCCGGCGACGGCATTCTGAATGAGCGACTTCGGGAGCAGCAGGCGCGCGAATGATGCCACACGCTGATGCGATAGGAATCTGTCGGCACCTTTGGCCAAACGATTGAGGTTCGGCATGATCTGATCGGACAGGTCAAGATTCTCGACAGCGACAAATCCATGCTGTTCCGCTGTCTCCAGCCAGTCACCGAGCACGAGCGTGTGCGAGACAGCCATGGCCAGCTCAACATTGGCGGCGGTCTGCTGAACAAACTCGGTAGCGGCGCGGTAGGACTCGGTCCGCCAGGCGTCGATCACGACGAACAGGCCACCGGGGCGAAGCACGCGATGGACCTCCTCGAACGCGAGCGGCAGGTCGGTCGCATGGCAGAAGCTCTCGATGACGAACACAAAGTCCTGTGAGTGGTCGCCGAGCGAGAGGTGCTGAAAATCGCCGACCGCCGCCGACGCGTTCGCAAACGAATGCAGCGCGGCATTGGCTCGCTTGACCTGTGACTCGACGAGATCGATGCCGAAGAAGCTCCGCCCGGTATTGCGGCCGGCCAGAATCGCGAGGTTGAAGCCGTTGCCGCAGGCGAGCTCGAGCACGTCAGAGGTAGAGGGCGAAAACCGCTTCTCCACCAGGTCGACCTGGCCTTCATATCCGGCGCGATCGAATGTCCCGGAGGGGTTCAACGCCATATGCATCGCGCCCTCCTGGGAGTGCACGAACCGATACCCGAGGCGTGAGTCCTCGTAGTAGCGCCGGATCTCCTCGGCCGAATCACCGTGGCCTTCGAGCGCGTCGAGATCGAACATCTCCGCGAGTCGATCCACGCGCCGCCGAAGCTCGTCCAGAAGACGCTGGTCAAGCTCTTTGACTTGGGGCTTGGTGCTGGGCATTGACAGGAAGGCTCCCGAGGGATCTCACAGGATACCGGCCCTGAGCAGGTCAGAGCTGGGTATAGGGACGACCGTGTGGGTACTAGTGCGGGGCCGGCGAGGCGTACATCGCGTCGATCTCGACGGCGTACTTCTCGGCGATCTGGGCCCGGCGTAGCTTTAGCGTCTCGGTCAGCTCGACGCCCGCAAGCCAGGGAGACGCGACTATGGTGTGCGCCTCGATCCGCTCGCGGGGATCGAGCTCGGCATTGACCTGCTCGATTGCCGATGCGATGGCGCTGCGTGCGCGATCGTCCTGCTCATAATTGGGGTCGATGGCGAGGACCGCCGTCAGATACAAGCGACCATCGCCGATCACGCATGCGTGGGACAGCTGCGGGCACGCGTCAAGCAGTGCGGACTCAACGCGGGCGGGGGCAACGTTGTGGCCGTGCTCGGGCACGATCATCTCCTTCCTGCGCCCCAGCAGTCGCAGGCGCCCCTCCCCGTCGAGCTCGCCGAGGTCGCCCGTGTGGACCCAGCCGTCCGCCGAGAAGGTCTCAGCGCTCTCCTGCGGCCGGTTGCGGTAGCGCTTCGCGGTATACCGGCTGCGCACCAGCAGCTCGCCGTCGTCGGCGATCCGCAGCTCATAGCCCGGGGAGGCAGGGCCAAGCGTGCCGAAGTCGACCAGCCCGGCGCGCTGTGTGCTGGCCGAGCCGATCTCGGTCATCGCGAAGTTCTCTGCGAACGGGACCCCAAGCCCGTGATAGTGCTCTCGCAGCGCGGGTGGGCAGGGAGCGGCGGCACACAGCGTCTTGTTGAGCCGGTCGAGGCCGACCCGTCGACGCAGCGTCGCGAGAACATCCTCCTGCGTGGCGCTCAGCGGTCTGGCCGACTCGCCGCTGGTGAGTGTCCTCACACGCCGTATGCCCGCATCCAAAGCCGTACGCTCATCGTCATTCAGACTGCTCTCCAGCGCCCGCTTCAACGCCTGCCAGACCTGGGGCGGACCAAACAGAAATGTCGGTCTGGCGTCGAGCAGAGCGCCCGGGAGCTGCCTGGGGTCGGCGCAGAAGGTCCGGGTCGAGCTTCGGACCAGCGCTCGCCAATGCCCGCACCCGCGCTCTCCCACGTTCGCAAACGAGCCGTAGGAGATGTCGTGCGTTCCGTCCAGCTCCGGCCACACGGCATCGAAACTGTCGATCCAGGCGACCGCCATGCCGTGTGAGCATTCGACGCCCTTCGCCGGCCCAGTGGTGCCGGAGGTGTAGAGGATGGCGGCGAGGTCGTCCGGCTCCACTCGCCGCCAGCAGCCCTCGAAGTCAAATGAGCTCAGTGGCTGAACGGCCGACAGCGTGGGCAGCTCGATGTCGGAGTCATCGAGCGCAAGCACGTGCGCGACCGAGTGATCCAGACCGGTCACCTGTACGTGCAGTGCGGACTCGACGAGCAGGACCGTCGGTTGGCTGTCGCGCAGGACGTGCGCGATCGTCGCAGGAGGCGAGGCCGCGTAGAGCGCCACCCCCGTCGCGCCAAGGTGAAGCGTGGCAGCCTCGGCGACGGCGAGCTCGGGTCTGTTTCGCGAGAGGTAGGCAACGCGATCGCCTCGACCGACGCCCAGAGCAGCAAGCGAGCCCGCGATTCGCTCCACCGCGACGGCATAGTCCGCCCACGTGAGTGAGCTCGAGCCGCCCGGGGTTCTCAAGGCGACGCGCTCGGGCACGCGCCGAGCGCTCGTCTGGAATGAGGACGCAAGCGTTCGATGCTCAGGGAGACCAGCGCTGCTCATGCGCGCAGCATCTCGACGGCGCTGCTCATGCGTACGGCGTCTCGACGGCGTGCAGCATCTCGACGGCGCTCCTCATGCATACAGCATCTGGATCTCGATGGCGTACCTTTCGGCTATCGGCTTGCGTCTGAGCTTCATCGTGGGCGTCAGCTCCTCACCACCCGGCCCCCAATCGTGGGGGAGGATCGTGTGTCGCTTGACCTGTTCCACCCGCGCCAGTCGTGCGTTGGCCTCGGCGATTGCTCCAGCCACCACCGCTTGCACACGCTCGTCCTTGGCCATCAGCTCCGGCGAGGGATTCTGGATGCCCTGCGCTGCAGCGAACGCGACGCAGACATCGGGGTCGAGCACGATCAGAGCGACGTTGTAGGGACGCCGGTCTCCGATCGCCACGGCCTGGCCGATGAGTGGGTGGGCGCTCTTGAGCGCCGCCTCGATATTCGCCGGCGACATGTTCTTGCCGGCGGCGTTGATTATCAGCTCCTTCTTGCGATCCACGATCCTCACGTACCCATCGCCGTCGATCTCTCCGATGTCACCGGTGCGCAACCAGCCCTCCGCATCGATCGTCTCGGCAGTCCTCTCTGGGTCCTTGCGATAGCCACGCATGATCGTCGGGCCGCGCACCAGCAGCTCACCATCGTCGTCCAGCACGACCTCGAGGCCCGGCAGCGCCTGACCAACGGTGCCGATCCTGATTGCCTCAGCCGGGTTCGCCGTGGTGATAGCCGTGGTCTCCGTCATACCCCAGACCTCACAGATCGGTAGTCCGAGCGCGGCAAAGAACTCGAGCACATCTGGGGCGATCGGAGCGGCCCCGGAGAGCAAATGGCGGGCCTGGTCCAGACCGAGCTGAGCGCGCACCTGCGAGAAGATCAGCGCATCGGCCCGCACGCATGCGTCGCGCGCCTCTGCGGGAACCGGGTTGCCCGCCTGATCGCTGCGCACCACCTCGATCGCGGCGCGCAAAGCATCGGCGACCCTTGCGCGTCGCTGCTCGTCCGGCTCGGCCGCGAAGCGCGCTTCAAGGCCCGCCTTCAGCTTCTCCCAGATCCGTGGCACTGAGCCCCACGTCGTCGGGCGCGTGTCCGGAAGCGCTGCCACGACCTGCATGACGTCGCTCACACAGGTGACCGATGCGCCCGACGCGATGCTGAAGTAGTGACTCAGACGGTCGGCGAGATGCGCCATCGGCAGGTAGGACATTCTCCGTTCGCCCGGATCGACCGGAAACACCTGATCCACGAGTCGCGTCTGCCACATCAGATTCTCGTGTGTCAGCTCGACCGCCTTCGGTGGCCCGGTGGTTCCCGACGTGTATATCAGCGTCGCCACGTCCTTGCCTGTCACGGCGCGCCACGCCCGCTCGAAGTCAAAGCCGTCCTCTCCGCCAGACTCCAAGTCGGCCAGCGGACGGGTCCCCTGCGGCGCTCCGTCGAGGACGAACACCTCCCTCAGTGCTGGCAGTCGCTCGCGCACGGCCAGCACTCGATCGACGAACTGCGCCTCGGTCACCACCACGCCGGCCTCGGCATGGCCGAACAGGTACTCGATCTGCTCCGCCGCCGAGGTGTTGTAGATCGAGAACGGAATCGCACCCAGGTGCAGCGCCGCGCTGTCCACGATCAGCGTCTCGGGGCGGTTCGTGAGCATCATCGCCACCGTGTCGCCGCTACCGACACCCTGAGCGGCCAGGCCGCCCGCAAACGCTCGCACCCGCTCGGCGTACTCCCTCCACGTCATCTGCGACGTCCCACCGGGCGTGCGCAACGCCACCTCATCTGCGTGAGCTCCAGCCGTTCGCTGAAACGCCTCACACAACGTCCTGGCGTCGAGCGCCAGGCCCTCGCGGGTCTGTGACTCGGTGACAGCAGCCTTCATGGTCCGTTCCTCGTACTCCCTTCGCACCTATCAAAGCTGAATCCGAGGCCTCACGCGTGATCGTAATGCCCTTACGGAGAGCCGCCGCGTCCTCCTCGGAGGCGGCGAAAGTCAGATTATCCCTTTCTTGCGACCAGAACATCGGCTACATGACTCTTTCTTTGACAAAAATGAAGATCTTCTCCACGGGGTCATTCTTGGGTCCTCCCTCCAAGGCTCCATTTGGATTTCGAGATGGCCGCCTTGCCAGGCCTCGACACCGACATGGCGAAGCGAGACGAGATGCCGATCACGAAGAATGAGCTGTCAAACGAGGAGGACCGCAATGTGTGAGCTGATGCTGTGCGCGAGCTGATCTATTCGATGGGAGTGTCGCTGGGCGGCTTCACCGCCGGGCGCGATTGGTCGGGCCCCGGATGATGAAGCTGCATCGGTTCCACAACCGCCAGACGCAGGAGTTGGGGGCGCATCTCTGCGGACGCGGGCCTCTAAGGAGACGATGAATTCGAATGAGTGGACCGTAGCTGTGGGATCCGCAACAACAGGAGGTGGAAACGATGGACGAGCAACTGAGGAGCTATCTGGACGATTTGTACCGGCGCGGTCGCGAGCACGATGCGATCAGGGCCGATCGGCTGGAGCGTCTGCGCAACGTCGAGCCCGACACCGCCGAGCTGCTGGCGCTGCTGGTCCGTGCGCTTGGGGCGACCCGGCTGCTCGAGCTGGGCACATCGAATGGCTACTCGACCCTATGGCTCGCTGACGCGGCGCGCAGCGTCGGAGGTCGTTTGCTGAGCGTGGACCTGGATGGCGCCCGCACCGCACAGGCGGCAGCTCATCTCGCACGCACACAGCTGCACGAGCACGTCGAGCTGCGAACCGAGGATGCGGCGCTCACGCTCGCGACCGCCGCCGACGCCTCCCTCGAGATGATCTTTCTCGACGCAGAACGCTCTGCCTACCCCGGCTACTGGCCCGATCTGATCCGTGTCATGAGACCGGGAGGGCTGCTCGCGGTCGACAACGTACTCTCTCACGCAGATGAGGTGCAGGCGTTCCGCCTCCTGGTCAGCAAAGAGCCCACCGTGACAGAGGCGCTTGTGCCCACCGGCGCCGGCGTGCTGCTGGTCGTCAGGGATCCCCACTAGACGCTCCCAACACGCGGTCGACATGCGTGTCCGTGTAGAAGCCACGACGCCGCGCTGGACCAGTCACGTGGTCGGCAGGCGTGAGCGGCGACGCTGGACTGGACCAGTCACGTGGTCGGCAGGCGTGAGCGGCGACGCCGCGCTGGACCAGCCAACTGCGCTTTGAGCGGCTTTACGTGCCCAAGAGCGGACTTCCAGCTCGAGCTGTCCACAAACCGGCCACTGAGGCGCCCCAATCCTAAAAGCCGGAGCCCTGGAGGTCGATAGCGCCGTGTGGCTGACCTTGCCAGACCAGACCTCCGCGTCCCATCCTGGACGCTCACA
>DATHPT010000370.1:0-2076 GCA_035483615.1 Solirubrobacteraceae bacterium
TCCTGTGGCGAATCGCTCGAGGTCGTCTAGCCAGAGCAGCAGCGGGCCTGACGGTATCTTGAGGGCCGCTTCAGATTCGATGAATTGTCCGAGCGTGTGCACGGACGTGGGCGCGACGACGAAGCTGTCGGCAAGCGTCTCGTCAGAGCGGACCGCCTCGAAGAGGGTGCGTGACTTGCCGGCCTTGGACGGCCCGCGGAGCACGATCATTTTGGGACTGTCGCTCGCACGGGCGCCCTGCAGCATCTCCCGAAGCCTCCCGTCCCGGTCGCGCGGGATGTAGTCGTGAGGGCGCCCGCCGTTCGAGACGACTGTAATGGCCTCGTGGTCGGTGCCGAGGTCGTAGGGAGACATGTCTCTCAACCGAATGGGGCCGGTGCGGTCTGGCGTTGTCTTGAGTGCCGTGAGCCGCTCGGCCACCTGATCACGCCGCTGGGTGCGCCGCTCTAAGACGAACAGGAAGAACCCCGCCAGAGCGCCGAGGAGCAGTCCGATCGCAGATCCCAGGCGCAGCGCGTAAGAAGCGCCCACGACCTGTGTAAGCGCCGTTGCTGTTGCCAGAACAGTGCAGAACGCACCGACACCTATCCGCCACGCCGCGAAGTCTGAGCTGCTGCGACGCCGCAGACGCATTAACCCAGCTTAGGGCACGATTCGGGTTGGTCGAAGCAGCGTTTATCAACCTACTCATCTCGCAAACCGTTGTGGTCGATCGGCCGTCGGGACTTTGGTTGGAGAGCTGCGCCAGCCGAGCGGTGGTTGTGCGAGAAGCGCCTCGAGCAGGGCGTCGCGCTTGCGATGCGTATCGAACAGCACCGCGCGGTTGAGGCCGGGTATCCAGAAGGCGCGGCGCTTAGGGTTGAAAGCCACTATTGGCGGTTGGCCTGGCGTCCACGGCGATCTGGCCTTGCGGATCAGTGACTTGGGTATGCCGTCGCGCACCCATCGGGTGATTGTCGTCGTGCTGCATCCGGCGATATCCGCGAGCTCGTTTCGGGTGAGCCAATCTCGTGCTGGGACTCGGCGCCGTGGCTTCGTGGATATGGGGATGTCGATCGGAACACAGCGCAGCCCCGCGAAGTCGACCCGCTCCACCGTCTCGACCGTGTCTGGGACCGAACGCCAGTTGGAGCGCTGTTCGAGCGCATCGACCCGTGCTTGCAGCGCTGTGCCCTCTTGGGTCAGCTGCCAGCGCTTGTCCTCGAGCGCACCTACCTCCAGCGTGAGCAGCAGAACCGCATCCAGCTTCTCTCCTTCGCGTGCGAGTACGGCTGCCGAGGCGCGTAGATCGCCTATCTGGCGCTGTAGTGCCGTGAGCTCACGCTCCAATTGCCCCTGGCGGCGTACGGTGGCACGGTAGGCGACCAGATCAGGCTGTTTGCGTGCACCTAGATCTCCGAGCAGGAGTTCACAGATGATGCTCGTGGCCCAGCCGCTGAGACGCTCGCGACCGGGGGTGGTTGTGTCTCCGCCGTAGAGCGCGACCATGTTGGCGTCAAGGAAATGATCGAGCAGTGCCTCGGCCATCGCTCCGCACCTCGCGGGATCAATCAGGTGCGCTTCGCACCACTCCCGCGCGCCGGCGTGTTGCAAGAGCTGACACGCAGCGGCGCGGACGTTGTGAGGCGTGAATCCAATGTAGGGATCCTTGCCCTGGGGGAGGAGCGCCCGTACGGGACGGGAGGTCTTACGGGTGCCGCTGAGTAGGCAGCGAATGCCGTCGGTCGTCAGGCCGCGTTGCCGATTGTGATCCCCAGTGAACACGGCGAGATAGGTCAGGAAGAGGGGCGTATCCCTGGCGAGCTCGCCGAACACGACGCGATAGAAAGCGAGAAGCGAGCGGTAGATCACCAGTGCGTCGGCCGGCAGCGGCTTCAGGACGCTGTCCAGGCGCTCAAGGGGCTGGCTCTTCTTGTCTGGGAAGAGACGAAGCGCCGCTGTTATTCCCGGCAGGTCCGGATGGCTGTAGTCCTCAAGCAGGTCTTCAATTCGTAGGCCACTCACCGACCGCACACGTGGACCAAACGAGAGCGTCAACAGCAGCGCACGGTTTCTAAGCAGTCGAAACAAGCCCCT
>DATHPT010000371.1:0-6143 GCA_035483615.1 Solirubrobacteraceae bacterium
CTCGCCAGGCAAGCGCCACGGCGGCTGCCAGCACGAGCATCGAGAGCGCGAAGTGCCCCATCACCCAGCCGTAGTCGAGGGCGCCTCGCACGGTCAGCCCGCCGAGCACCGCCTGGGCGAGCACCCCGAGCGGCAGCAGCGCGCTCAACCACATCAAATCGCGTCTGTAGGGCCGGCGGCGGAACGCAAGCGCGAACGCCGCGAACGCCACGATCGAGACGGGGATCGTGACCATGCGGTTGGAGAACTCGATCAGCGCATGGGTGTTCAGCGGCGGATAGACCTTGCCGTAGCAGCGCGGCCACTTGGGGCAGCCGAGCCCGGAGCCGGTGAGTCGCACGGCGGCTCCGCTGAGCACGATCAGCGTGAATGCGCCCATCGCCGCATATGCCGCGATCGCATATTGGGCGGGGGTGAGGGTGATCTCGCCGGCGCGGCGGCATAGTGCCTGAAGACGGGGAATCATGGGATCTAAGCATTACATTGACGCGCATATGAGGCTCCAGGCGGGCGCCCTGCACATCTGGCGAGCGGACCTCGACTCCGCGGCAGGCCAAACCGAGCGACTGCTCGACGAGCGGGAGCTGGAACGGGCCGGGCGGATCGCGCGCGAACCTGTCAGACGGCGCTGGATGGCGGCTCGCGGAGTGCTGAGGACTCTCCTGGGCCAGTATCTCGACGAGGATCCTATGGCTCTGCGCTTCGCGTTGGGACCTCACGGCAAGCCAGCGCTCGACTGTGCGAGTGCTTCAGGGCTGCACTTCAGCCTGTCGCACTCCGGCGGATTGGCCGTGTACGGGCTGAGCGAGACATGCGCTGTGGGAATCGACGTGGAGCTGGTGAGCCGCCGACCGCGAGCGCGAGCCTATTCGCGGGATTTCCTGCGGGCCTGGGTGAGACACGAGGCTGAGACCAAGCGACTGGGAGCAGGGGGTGGAGGCGGCCCGAATCGGACTCACCCTGCCGACTCGAACTCGTGGATCGGGGAGCTTCCCAGGGGTGGCGACGACCCTGATCGGACTGGTTCAGCCGCCTCCCACCCGTGGATCGCGGAGCTTCAGTTGGGTCGCGGGGCAGTGGGCGCCGTTGCTTTGGCAACCACACCCCTCGACTTTCAAGTGTATCCGGTCAACTTTCGATCCTGTGGATCTATCCTGCCAGTAGGGCAAACCACACCCGGGGGACACGAATCGAACGTTTCCAAATATTGGTTCCAGCAGGAAATCCAACACCAGCGAGGAAACGCTCGATGACTCATATGAGCCTTATAGACGACTTTCAAGGTAGTTCCTACGAGCAGGCCAGAGATGAATACGTCGCTCCACGCCCCGACGCCAGGATCGCCACCCAGATTCACCGGGCGCTCGGCGATGCCGCGTCGGTCGTGAACGTGGGCGCGGGTGCAGGCGCCTATGAGCCCTACGATCGCGAGGTGCTGCCGATCGAGTCCTCTGAGCGGAGGATCGCCCAGCGGAGCCCCGAGCTCGCACCGGCCATCAAAGGGCACGCCGAGTGCCTGCCGCTCGATTCGGACAGCGTGGACGCCGCGATGGCGTGCATGACGCTCAACCATTGGGCCGACTGGCGAATCGGCGTCCAGGAGCTGCGGCGGGTGGCGCGCAAGCGGGTGGTGATCTTCACATACGACCCCTCCTACGCCGATCGTTTCTGGCTGTTGCGCGACTACCTGCCAAAGCTCGCACGTCTGCACTGCTCTCGCTTTCCTGGAATCCACGAGCAGCGTGTCGCCACCGGGGACGAGGTCAGAATCGAGCCGGTCCCGATCCCATACGACTGCGAGGACGGATCGCTGGCCGCCTACTGGCGCCGTCCGGCGGCCTATCTCGACGACCAGGTGCGCGCCGGCATGTCAACCTTCCGCCTCGCCGGCGCAGAGCGGTTGATGGACGGTCTGCGCGACCTGGCCGAGGACCTGCAGACGGGGCGCTGGGAGGATCGCAACCACGAGCTGCTGGAGCGCGAGGAGCTTGATCTCGGCTACCGGCTGCTCGTCACCGAGCTATAGGGAGACGTGACTCCGGCCGCAGCGGGCCAGGAGATGACGCTTGAGCCGCAGCTCGAACAGCGGGCCCAGGAGCAGGACATTGAGCGCGGCTCCAGCCTCAGCCGCGGTACTGGAACGGCAACTCTGGCGCCAGCTCGCGTAGCGACGGAGCGAGACGGTCGCGCTCGGAGACGATCAGCTCCGGCTCGGGCAGAGGCCAGCGCACCGCCACCTCGGGGTCGTTCCATGCGATCCCGCGCTCGATCGCAGGGTCGTAGTAGGCGGTCTGCTTGTAGAGGACGTCGGCCACGTCGCTGAGCACACAGAAGCCGTGGGCGAAGCCCACAGGCACATACAGCACTCGCATCGACTCGTCGTCGAGCTCGAATCCCTCCCATTCGCCGTAGCTCGGCGATCCGCGGCGCAGATCGACGAGCACGTCGAGGATGCGCCCACGGGCGCACCTCACGAGCTTGGCCACCCCTGAGCCGACATGGAAGTGCATCCCCCGTACCACCCCCCTGCTCGAGCGGGAATGATTGTCCTGGATGAACTCCTCCGCGAGGGGAATGCCGGCGTCCGCGTGCCACTCGCGCCGGTAAGTCTCCATGAAGAAGCCGCGCTCGTCACCGAACACCGACGGCGCGAACAGCACTGGGCCTGATATGCGGGTGGGAAGTATCTCCATCGAGAAGTGCGCAGCAATCGCTCGTGCCTGACGAGCTCTGCTGGGTCTGACAGCGAGCAGACTACCGAGAGCTTCGACTGAAGCAGGACGTCGGCCGCCCTCGCACAATCCGGAGTCACGTCGAGCTCGACTGCGCCACACACCGCGGCCTATGGCCCAGGAACCACGATGCAGCTGCTTGTACTCAACTCGATGCCGGCGGCTCAACTCGATGCCGGCGGGGAAGAACGACGGGCCCGCCCACAGACGCGAAGACTCGGCGTCCATGGGCGGGCCGACCACCCCCCGGAGGGGGCCAAGGACCGAATGGGCATCGGCTCTGACAAGTTCATGCTCCTCTTTCGGCCAGAAGATGAACAGAGGAAAGTCAGGTACTTGATTTTCAAGATACGTTTACGCGACCCGGCGCCGTGAGGTTCGGTCTCGGCTCGGGTGCGTATGTGGAGCTGCGCCTCAGCGAGCGCCGAGCGCTGAGGATCGCCATCGTGGGCGCCGCCAACCCCCCGATCGCATCCAGCACGGACGGGGCCACAAGCTGTGCGTGCGGAGAGGTCGAGCCATCGATCTCGCAGATGTAAAAGCTCGTCATCGCCGCCACGATCAGGATGTGGTGACGGCCGTGAGGGAGGGACGCTGCGCGTCTAAGCCCCTCTTCGGCGATCCTCGCCATACGGACGGCGGCATCGGCTGGGGAGGCGTAGTAGTCCATCAGGGCGCGCCCCTCCGTTGCGATGTCCTCCTGATGGTCCACGAGACCGTCCAGCAGCGAGTGCAGCGAGCCGATCCACGGAAAGTAGGCGTCCTCTATATCGCTCACCGCCGACCCTCTCAGCAGTGGATCGGCCGCCGAGGCGATCAACGCCAGGACCGTCAATGTCGATCCGGCTCCCGCAGCCGTCTCCCACGGCCGCAGACCAGTCTGCGGGGCCGTCGCCTGCCGCGCCCAACGCTCGAACGGCTCGTAGGAGCCGCTGGCGTCGCCGTGGTTGAAGCTCTGGTAGAGCGCTATTCGCTCGGTCGCCCTTGCCATCGACTCACCGATCGAGCAGAACGAAGGCAGCGCCGACAGGGCGGAGCGGGCGGCATCGACGAGCGACCTGAGATAGCCCCCGTCCTCGCTGCGAGGGTGATGGGCGTAGTAGTCGCGGTGGGGCTCTCCGCGGGTCGTCGCGACGATCAGCGCCTCGTGCAACCGGTACCCGTTGGCCACCGGATCCTCACTGGGCTGCTCAGAGACGAGATCGACGTAGTCGCAGATCGCCTGACAGGCCACCAGCGCCTTCACCACGTAGGGACGATTCCTGCGTGGCACCAGCGCCGCAAACGCCGCAGCCCCCTCGAGATTTCCGCGCTTGCGATCAAGCGACTCCAGCGCGAGGCGGCGCAGAATCGGATCGGGGATACACGTGGCTAGCTTGCGCCTGCGGCACACCTCGTAAGCGACACGGGGGAAGACCGCCAGCCAATAGCGCCGCGCCGTGCAGGCGAAGTCGGCAGCGAACCAAAATCCGTCCTTATGTATTGGCCGAACCACGGGAATAGGATTGCGCACCCGCGACGGTTCACCTGGACTGGGTCACTCCTGCAGGCTGAGACGCGCCGACACGCGCGCTGCCGCCAGGCCCGGCAGCGCGATCACTGCCAGGGCGATGGCGGTGATGAGCGTGAGCGTGATGAGCACTTGACCCACCCCGATCGAGAAGGGCGCGGGAAAACCCGTGGTGATGGTCAGCCAATGGCTGGCAAGCGCGTGGCCGTAGATGCCCACGATCGCGCCCGCGAGTGATCCGATTCCGAGCATCACTGCGCTCTCGAGCAACAGCCCGCGCCACAGCTGGCCCTGGTAGTAGCCCTGGATCTTCAACGAGGCCAGCCGCGCACGGCGCTGCCAGACGGTGGCGCTCAGCGCCGCGGCGACCGCCAGCGCGGCGGCGATCAGCAGCAGCGTCGAGATCTGATTGAGCGTGTGAAGCCCTTGGCGAGCGCTCGCCTCCGCTTCCCCAGCACGCGCGGTGGCGCTGCGTACCGACAGACCGGAGCGCGGCCCAAGCGCTGTGCGCACCGAGCTCACTCCAGCCGCCTCCGATACGCCGGGCTTGAGGTCGACCTCCAGAGCAGTCGCTTCGGTGGTTTTCCAGGCGCGACTGTAGTCAGCGCTGTTGAGCGTGATCGTGCCGGCGGGCCAGCCTGAGTTGGTCGTGATCGCAGCCACGCGCAGGCGCTTGATTCCAGACGGGGTGGGCAGGCCGAACGCGCTTCCCAGCTTCAGGTGCAGTTCGTCGGCAAAGCCGTTCGACACGGCCGCCCAGCCGCCACGGCGGATCAGCGCGTCGGCGCTGGCAAAGCTGCCGCTGAGGATCTGGCTCGATTCGAGCATCGCGGGATCCGTCGACGGTCTTGCGCGGACCCACAGACGGCGGTCACCAACGTCGGTGAGGGCGCCCTGGTAGATCCGCACCGAGCTCACCCCCGGCGCCCGAGCGATCCGCTTGGGCGCATTGGCGAGAGTGAAGCTGTCCGTGTTGAACACGTTGCCTGGACTTGTCACCCAGATATCGGCGGTGGAGTGGTACTGAACTATTGCCCTGTCTATCCCGCGCAGCAGATCGTCGCGGGTGCCACCGATCGCGACGCTTCCATACACGGCAAGACCGGCGATCGCGGCAAGTGCGACTGCGCGAGTCGTGATCGCCTTGAGCTCTGAGGTCGCGAGGATCACCGCGCCGCTGCGACTGCCGTCGGTGAGTCGTGGAAGCGATCGCGCGAGGCCGGCGAGCACCGCCGGCATCAAGCAGAGCGTGGCGAGCGCAAGCGTCACCCCACCGAAGATCGTGAGAGTCGGCACTAGAGCCACGAGCACGCCGACCAGCGCGATCAGGACAACCCCGATGACGGCAGCGCGCCGGATGGTGCTCGCAAGGATCAGCTCTCCGCTTCCCCCCGTTTCGCGAAAGACGGCATCGGCGGGGCGACCGGGACGCAGGTCGAACACCGGGGAGAGCGAGGCGAGCACCGTGGCGAGCACTCCACAGCCGACCGCCAGCAACGCGGTGCTCATCCGAAACGCCTGTTCGGCGCCCACGGGGAAGGCAACATCCAGATAGGCAGGCACCTGATGGAAGATCGTGCGTGAGAGCACGTCGCCGAGCGCAACCCCTGCCAGGGACGCGAGCAGACCGAGCGTAACCGCCTGAAAGCCGAGCAGCAGCAGAATCTGGCGAGGGTCATAGCCCTGCATGCGCAGCTCAGCGATGAAGCGCCGGCGCTCGGGGACGGTCAGGAGCATCGCGTTGAGCGCCAGCAGGAAGCCGACCATCACACTGATCGCGGAGAACAGCGAGGTCGACTGACGGTTGGGCTCAGTGGCCTGGGTCAGCAGCCGCAGTTCGTTGTCAGCCGCCTCCACGTCGAAGCGTCCACGAGCGAGACGGCGCAGCTCACCCGCCACCA
>DATHPT010000372.1:0-13655 GCA_035483615.1 Solirubrobacteraceae bacterium
TCTTCAGGTCCTCGGGCTCGACGCCGTCGATTGGAGACAAAGCGCCTCCAAGTACGTGGTAGAGCCCGTGATATTCGTGGGTCCGCTCCATCGGGATGACGTCGCTGGGCTCCTCAACCACGCAGATGATCCCCCGGTCGCGACGCTGGTCCTGACAGATCCGGCATCGCGGTTCGTCAGCGAGGTTGAAGCACTCCTCACACAACCCCACCTTTTCCTTGACCTCCCTGATCGCCTCGGCCAGGCCGAGGGCATCCTCGCCCGAGGCCCGCAGGATGTGAAAGGCCAGCCGCTGTGCGGTGCGGTTGCCGACGCCTGGGAGCTTCGAGAGCTCGGTGACGAGCCGCTGGACCGGAGGGGCGAACGAGCTCAAGTCGGCTACAGCCCCGGAAGACCCAGGCCGCCGAGACCACCGAGGCCGCCAGGATCAAGGCCGCCCGTGACCGCGCCCATGCGACTGGCGGCAAGCTCCTGGGCGGCGCGCAGAGCCTCGTTGGTAGCGGCCAGCACGAGGTCGCAGAGCATGTCCACGTCGTCGGGGTCGACCGCATCGGGGTCGATCTTCACCGACCGCAGCTCGAGCGCGCCGGAGACGGTGACCGTCACCATGCCACCGCCGGCCGAAGCCTCGACCGTCTCGTTCTCGAGCTCCTGCTGGGCGACCTCCATGTCCTGCTGCATCTTCTGGACCTGCTTGAGCATCTGCTGCATGTTGGGCCGCTGCTGTTTGGGCTGTGGCACTCGCTACTCGCCACCTTTCTGTTGTTGAAGCCAATCCTGGGGAAGCTCCTCCGCATCGAGCTCAGCGACCAGGCGAGCCATGATCTCCTCCTCGGTCGGCGGGTTGCCGTCCTCACCCTCCTGCTCGGGAAGATCTTCGCGCAGCTCAAAGGAGACGCGGTAGCGCCGGCCAGTGAGTCGCTTCAGCGTCTCCAACAGCGTCGCACGGTTGGCGGGATCCTCAGCCTTGCGCTTGTGAAAGGCCGCGGTCGGGGGAAAGGCGAGCGTAAGCTCCTCATCTGTGAGGCTCACCGGCGCCGCCTCGCTCAGAACAGCGCCGAGCAAACCGTGCTCTGCGCGAACCGACTCGTGCACGGCCGGCCAGAGGGCGCCAAGATCCTCGGGCGAGGACAGGTCGACGACGGCAACCGGCGCCCCAGCCGGCTCGCTCTCGTGCGCAGCGGGCGAGGTGGACGCGGCGGCAAACGTGGGGGACCCAGCAGCAGGAGCGTCTTCCGGCGGAGCGATGGCTGGGGACGCAGCGGCCAAGGCGTCTTCCGGCGGAGCGATGGCTGGGGACGCAGCAGCCAAGGCGTCTTCCGGCGGAGCGATGGCTGGGGACGCAGCAGCCAAGTCGTCTTCCGGCGGAGCTGTGGCTGCGGACGCGGCGATGACCTCCGGCTCGGGCGGTTCCGAGGTCGCAGGCTCGAATGCTTGCGGATGAGCTGAAGGCGGCGGCGATGGCGAGCCACCCGCCAGTGCGTGTTCCAGACGCTCGATGCGGGCGAGCAGTGCGCGAGTGGAGCCATCGGCCTGGGGGGTTGCTGCCTTCACCAGCGCCAGCTCGAGCTGGGTGCGGGGATCGGCGCCGGCTCGCACACCCTCGAGGGCGCCGCCGAGCAGATCGAGCATCCGCACCACCTCGGCCGCTCCGATCCGCCGGGCCTGTGCGTGCAGACGCTCGTCGATCTCCGGAGTGAGCGACAGCTCCGAGGGCACCTCGCCGAGCGTTTGCACGACCAGCAGCTCGCGCGAGCGACCCTCCAGATCGCGGATGAACGAGCCGGCGTCGCGACCGCCTTCGACGCAGCGGGCAACCGTGAGCAGCGCCCCGCGGGCATCGCCCTCCCGAACGGCCTCGAAAGCATCGGAGAGCAGTTGCTCGTCTGCGACCCCGAGCACGGCGAGCACATCGGTCAGGGCGACCTGGGCTCCGCTGTAGGTGACAAGCTGCTCGAGCGTCCCCAGGGCGTCGCGGAAGCTGCCGGTCGCGGAGCGCGCGATCGCCGCGACAGCCTCGGGCGGGATCTCGATCGACTCGGCTTCGGCGGCCTTCATCACGACACTGGCGATCTGCTCGACCGTGGGGCGGTGGAAGTCGAAGCGATGGCAACGGTCCACGACGGTGGCGGGAACTCTGTTGGCCTCGGTGGTGGCCAGTACGAACACGGTGTTCGCGGGTGGCTCCTCGAGCGTCTTCAGGAACGCGTTCCAGGCAGCCTGGGAGAGCATGTGGGCCTCATCGAGGATGTAGACCTTGTGGCGACCCGAGACGGGCGCGAACGCCACGCTGTCGCGCAGCTCGCGGATGTCGTCGACCGAGTTGTTGGAGGCCGCGTCCATCTCGATCACGTCGAGTGAAGTGGCCTGGGCGATCGAACGGCAGGAATCGCACTGCCCGCATGGGGTGATGGTGGGCCCGTCCGCTCCCCGCTCGCAGTTGAGGCAGGAGGCAAGGATCTTGGCCATCGAGGTCTTGCCAGTGCCGCGCGAGCCGACGAACAGGTAGGCGTGGTGGACCTTTCCCCGCTCCACCGCGTTGCGCAGCGTGCGCACCACGGGCTCCTGCCCGACGACGTCGGCAAATGAGCGCGGGCGATGTTTGCGGTAGAGAGATTGAGCGCTGGGAGCCACCGAAGGCCAGTCTACCCACGGCCGCGGCCCCGCCAAGGGGCATCCGCAACCGAGCCGGAGGGCCTGCCACAAGGGGTCGATCCACCGGGCTCTGGCGGCTGCAATGAGCCAAACGGGCCGCCCGAGCGGATAGCGTGCGGCGCTGTGAGCAGCACCGTCGAGCAGACCCTCTCGAGCCTGCGCCCCCGCCTCGTTCGCTGGGCGCCGGCCTCGCTGACGATCCTGCTCGGGGCCGTGCTGCTGTGGGTGATCACCGGCGTCGGATTCGTCAACTACGACACGCTCTACGGGCTCGTGTGGGGCCAGCAGCTCACACGTGGGGAAGCGCCCGAATACGGCCTGCCGATCGCCCCCACCCCGCACCCGCTCGTGGAGCTGCTGGGGATACCGCTGGCGCCGCTGGGGGCAAGCGCCACCACCGCGATCGCCGTGGCGCTCGCCTTCCTGGCGCTGTCGGCGTGTGGCTGGGTGATCTATCGCCTGGGCAGCGAATGGTTTGGGCGCGGCGCCGGAGCGGTCGCGGCGCTGATCCTGCTCACACGCGGGGAAGTGCTGTCGTACGGGGTGCGCGCCTATGTGGACGTCCCCTACCTGCTGCTCGTGCTGTGGGCGCTGCTCGTGGAGACCCGCAAGCCTCGCGCAGGAGCGCCTGTGCTCGTGCTGCTCGGATTGGCAGGATTGCTGCGGCCAGAGGCGTGGGCCTTTTCTGGGATGTATTGGGTCTATCTGGTCGTCTCGTCCGCTCGTTCGCCCGTTTCCGGGCGCACACGCAGGCAGCTCGCTGAGCTTGCGCTGCTGGCGGCCAGCGCGCCGCTGGTGTGGGTGTTGAGCGACCTGCTCGTGACGGGCAACGCGATGTGGTCGCTGACGAACACCAAACACACCGCAGAAGTGTTGGGACGCCAGACCGGGATCGCCAAAGTGCCCGAGTACATACCGAGACGGGTCGGGGAGATCCTGCGCCCCGCGGTGCTGGCGGGCGCGGCGGTTGGCGGAGTCCTCTCGCTGCTGTGGCTGCGCGATCGCGCCCGTCTCGGCGCCCTCGCCGGGGTGCTCGCGGTCCTCGTGTTCGCCGCGATGGCCTCCGTCGGCCTACCGATCGACACCCGCTATGCGTTCCTGATCGCGGCGATCCTGTGCCTGTTCTGCGGCGTGGGGGTCTTCGGCTGGATAGCGCTCCCCAAAGGAGACAGGCGTCGCACTGCGTGGATGGCGGTGGGCGGCGTGGTGGCGCTCGGGCTGCTCGCGACGCTCCCGGGACAGGTGCGCTCAGCCCACCACCAACTGCAGAAGCTGGCCCAGCAGGAAAGCATCCAGGACGATCTACTGGCGATGGTTCACAACGGCGCGATCACGCCTAAGTGTGGGCCCGTAGGGGTGCCGAACCACGCGCCGATACCGCTGCTGGCGCTGTACCTGAAAGAGCGCCCTGGCTTGATCGTGAGCGCCGAAGCCGCACGCGCCGAATCCAAGCAGCAGACAGATGGCACTTACGCCGATCCGGCGAGCATCGAAGTGGAAAAAGAATATGTGCTCGACCCGAAAGACCCCCACCTACCGGTGTCCATTCCACCGGGCTTCCTCGAGAGGCAGAGCAACCGCTCGTGGCTCCTCTTCGAGCACTGCGGCTGAGGTGGTCGAACACGGCGTCCTACTCACCCAAGCACTGGGTGGACGCTGGGGAAGGCGGGCGTACACCGACCCGAACGACCCCCTGTCCAAAAAAAATGGACCGTGCACCCTTCTTCGAGGTTTCCGCCTCCGATCGCCTGATCTCCGCCTGGAACTCCGGATCGGGTGCTCCCGCTACGCCTGCCGGAGATCGCTTAAGGCTGCTTCCTTCCGGACCTGACCTGGTTCACAAGCCGACACCGCGCGGGACCCGAGCCATCGACGCCCCAAGCGGCGGGGCGACCGGAGCGGAACCCCTCGGAAGGGAATTCAGCCCCGCTAGAGCGGATTGCGGATTCAGGGCGCCGCTACATCCCCGCCTAGCACGGTCCAGGGCGATCGTAGCGCGAACGGGTTCCGATGCGTTAGTCTGCCCTGCCGTTATGAACTTCACCAACACCCACTTCTCCAGACCTTCACGAGCGCGCCTCGGCACGATCCTGGCCGCGCTCAGCGTCGCCGCCCTGATAGCCGGCTGCGGCTCGAGCAGTTCGTCAAGCACGATCGCGGTCGGCAACGAGTCCGACGTCAGCTCCGTCCCGCACGTCAAGGGCGAAACCACCCCGACGAGCACGACACCCACCGCCCCGCCCACGGCGTCCGCCAAGACGCCCACCAGCGGGCCGCTCTCCAGCCAGCCAAAGGTGATTGTGCCCACCGGGGCTGCGCCCACCACGCTGGTGACGAAGGAAATCATCAAAGGCACCGGCCCCGAAGCCAAGCCTGGCGATTCGGTCACGGTCAACTATGTCGGCGTGCTCTACCACGGCGGCAAGGAGTTCGACGCTTCCTGGAAGCGCAACGAACCGTTCGCATTCGCGCTCGGCAAGGGTCAGGTCATCAAGGGCTGGGACCAGGGCGTGGCAGGCATGAAGGTCGGTGGACGGCGCGAGCTGATCATCCCCGCCGAACTGGCCTACGGCAAGACCGGATCGCCCCCCACGATCCCGCCGAACGCGCCCCTTGTGTTCGTGGTGGACCTGCTCGGCGTCTAACGCTGCGGGTTCCCTGGGCCATCATCGCGGTCGCCGCAGCAGGGTTTCTGCCCGGCTGCGGCTCCACCGCGTCCCACACGCCCAGCGACGCTGAACTGGCGTTGCAACGAACCCAGCTCGTGCAGGTCAGCAGTGGGCTGCGCGCGGCCCAGCCGGCCGTGCAGAGCGAGGTGCGCGCATCGCGCGTCGCGTGGCCATCGATCGCGGGGGGGCTCCCACGAACCCTCTCGCCCCCTCTGCAGAATGACGTGGAGGCGGCAAGCGCAGCTGCCAAGGCGCTCCCCGAACCGCCGTTCCTTGCAAACGTCCGCCTGCTCACAGGGCCCGCGGCGGGGATCGCAGGGATCTATGAAAACTATGGGCGACTCGCCGAGCGAGGATGGCGACTCACCCAAGCAACCATCGATGCCATCCTCAGCGGCCCTCCCGCCGTCGCCGCCTTCGAGCGTGGCAACTCCTCGCTCTACATAGACGCCATCTACGACGGTCATTTCGACCTGTCGCTCGTCGGCAAGGACCTCACGAGCGCCTACGAACGGCTCGGGGGCAGCCAGGGCTTCGGCGCAACGCTCACTCAGAGTGAGATCGATTCGCTGGCAGCCGCCTACTCGGTGGCGGCGGTGAGACTCGAGCCCCACCCGCAGGGCGCTGCCGGCAAAGACTAGCCTGGGCCGCTTACGCTCTGGGGGGCAGGCCCACCGGACCCGCCCCCTCCAAGCGTCGCAGGGCGAAGCTACAGTTCGATGCTGATTGCTCCCGATGTTTCGAGGGCCATTTCTCCTTTGACCCCGATTTTCACCGTTTCCGGCGTCAGACCACTGAAGTTGATCAGCCTGAAGAAGGTGAACATACCGAGGTGCTTCAGTTCGTAGGCGTGCTGTTGACCACCCGACTGCTGAAAGGACAGGTGATGGACGGTGGTGGACGTGTTCGGAGTGATCGGCACGACGATCAGGCCTTCGAATTCCTGTTCGGCGCCGAACGGCCCTGTGCATTTGGTCCACGAGAAGGTTTTCAAGCCGCTCGGATAGAGCGCGATCCCGGCTTCATGTTTTTCTTCGTTGATGTATCCGAGCCTGCCTTCAAGCCCGCTCCAAATCAATTCTCCGGAAGCTCCGTTGTTGCAGCCTTTCGGACCACCGGTGAACTTGATGGTGACTTCCTTCAGGATTTTTCCGACGTTTTCGCCGGTTTCCTGAGCGATCACGCCACTTATCGTGCCGTGGCTGTATTCCCACGACTGATGATTGGCCTCTTCGAAAAAGCTCGAGTTGAAACTCCCGCTGAAATGAGTCCCGCCACTTCCAGGAAGGGGACGGAATTCCGGCAATACCGCAAAGGCCGGTGCCGCGGTGAACACACCCACCACGAGCGTGGCGGCAAGCGCCATCAGCGCACTTCTACGCATGGATCTCATGCAATGGCTCCTTTGTAAGGTGACGATCTTTAACTACATCGCGACACTATGGTCGTGCGAAGCAACCGTCAAGATTTAACACTTCACTCCTTAGCGACTACCGAGTTTGAAAGCGCCTCCGGGCTGCCGATTGACGAGACTTGCGAAACTTTGAGGACATCGGGGCGTGTTTCCTGTCTCACGGTAAATCGTCGAGTCTTCCAGCCGCCGCCACTCCGCTCGGTGTAAGCGTCCACTCGTTCGGTCCGCCGCGACCCGTGGCGCGCTTGGCCACGAGTCCGGCGCCCGCCAGGCGCGCGAGCAGTGTCGATATCTGGGGGTCGTGGGAGACGCCCACGGCTCTTGCTATCTGGCGATTGCTGGCGCCTGGATTGCTCGCCAGATAGCGCACACACTCCCGCTTGCGGCTGGCCCTGGGGTTGCGCAGCAGCTCCGGCAGCTCCTGACCGTGAGCATCCGCCTGGGGCTCCCCCGCTCGATCGTTGGCGCCAAGCAGCCGTTGCGCCAACGCTCCCGAGCGCTCAACCTCCTCGGCCACCGCCTGTCCGTCCAGGTAGGGCGCGAGCACGAGGCCCATCAGCGGGCCAAGCATTCCCACCAGCGGCTCCGGCCTCTCGGCGAGCAGGTGGTTCTGGATCACGCCCAGCACTGAGGCAACGACCCCTTCGTTGGCAAAGGGATGCGGCTCTTGTGGCGCGAGCTCTCCCCAGTAGCCTGCCATCCTCAGCGTGAGCGCAGCCACGTGCTGTTCGCGGCGCTCAAGCGCCCACGGCCCGGCGGCCAGCGACTCCACGATGCACACTCGGGCCAGCCCTGGCTCGGCGTCGAACAGCCGCAACAGACCCGCGAGCGCCGCCCGCACTCCCTCGAGCCAGCCGTGGGTCTGCTCGAACGCCTGTGACACGACCTCGCTCGCGCGGCGGTGACCCTCGTCGAGCACAGCCAGAAAGCAGCTCTCGCGACTGTCGAATGCTTCGTAGAGCGCGCGACCCGACACTTTCGAGCGTACCCGCAGCGACGCCACCGAGACGCCCGCGAAGCCCTCCTCGCAGACGGCCTGCACCATCGCGCGCATGATCCGCTCACGGCGCAGCTGGAGCGTGCGCCGCTCCCACGCTGCCCTGTCCGCGGCCGATGAGCGCATGTCGCCCGCCAGGACTACGCGGACAGGGCCCGGGCTCCGCCCCACGCCTGCTATTTGCCGGCTTTCCTGCGCTTTGCCTTGCGCTGAGCTGTCTTTCTACCCTTGCTCCCGACCTTGTGCTTGGGACAGCCGGTGACCGCAATCGGTGTGTTCTGTTTGATGACGGCGCCATTCTGGGCGGTGAACACGGTCGGCATCTTCAGTGGGCTGTTGCAGAGGCTACGCGGCGCCGACAGCGCTGAGAACCTGCCCTGGGGGAGGGTCAGTTCGAAGGTGCCTACCGGGACGTCAGGGATCGTGCGGAACGTGCTGCTGGTGATCCCCGCTTTGCTGATGAACGTTTCCGCGTGCAGCTGGACCGTCGTACCGTAGCCGGAGAGAACCACCACCAGTTCGGGGAACTTGGCACCGCCGTGGGAGACGAAGTACACGGGACCAGCCAACGGCACCGGCAGCAGGGGGGTCGTGGCTTTCGCTTCCCCGATCCGAGATCCCACCGAGCAGGACGCTGGATTGCGCTCGAACGTCTGATCCGGACAAGCCTGTTGCAACGTTTTCAAGTTCGACGGCAGCAGCTTCGGCAAGTCCACCTTGACGCTCTTGATATTCGCCTGACTGCCAAAGGGCGCCTTTGGATAGGCCAGCTTCACGTGCAAGCTCGCGCCCTTTGCCCGCGATGTCCTCCCATTCGTGGAGACGCTGAACGCCGGCTTGAAGCCCAGCACAGCACAGTTGGTGACCTGCAACGGCACCGACAGGTTTGATACGGCGCCCTCGGTGCTCGACAGGCTTCCGGTGATGCTCAACGGGTCGCAACTCGTCGGATTGAACGTAAATCCCGGACGATTGACAAGGACGTTGACGTGCTTTATCTGCAAGGGGATCCCCTGCAGGATCGTTGGGATCTTGAACGGACCGGAGTCGTCGGTGGTGATCGTCAGCGCCGCGGTGATCGGGTCCACTTCGATCCTTGCCCTGACCACCACGCAATCGCATGGCGAGCCCTTCTCGAGGTCGAAGGGGCCCGCCTTCGCCGGATTGACGATCGACAGGCCGTAAGGCGCCCCCTCGTACGGGCCGGTGATGTAGACCCGCCCGCCCTTCACGCTGAACGGGTCCCCACCGAGTCCCACGCTGACGGTCGTTTCCCCGATCTGACTGTCAGGACCGCACAACCCCTGATCGGCTTGTGGTTCGGGGCACAGCTGGACACCAGCCAGGATTCCCGAGAGCCCTGGGGGCATGTGCAGGCTTATGGCCTGCAGGCTCTGATTTCCGTCTTCCCTGGACATGGTGGTCGTGAATGGGCTGAACCCACCTGCCTGGATGCTCGTCGTACCCGCCGTCAAGGACGGGGCGAACGGCAGCGGGCTCGCGCAGGGGCTCCCGTTTGGACCGCTCGTGACGCCGAACGCAGACGATGGTTCGGCGGGAGCGTTTCCAGACCAGGGAGCGAACACTGCTCTGGTCGTATAGGTCCCGCACGCCGAGGGTGTCGACAGCGGCGCCCGTTCCCCACCGAAGAAATGCAATTCCAGGTCTTCGAAGGGAAGCTCGGGCGTGTTCTGGAACGTGGAGATGAGCTGTCCGGTCACAGGATCGGGCACCACCTCCCCCGGTAGCTTCAACAGGGTGCCGGAGATGGGATCCTGTGCCACCAGATACATCGCGACCAGGCTCCCGAACGGGTTCTGGTCCTGCTCGGCAAGGTACACGGCTCCTTCGAGCGGGTTGGGCAACAGCGGCGTCTTGATCTTGACGGTCCCGACCTTCGACGCGTCCGGGCAGAACGGTTCAGGCAGGCCAGGCGTGAACAGGTCCGCGGCTTCGCTTCCAGGTTCTGCGCCGAGAAAGCCGATCTGCGCCTCCGAGCACGCTTCCAGCCCGTCGGCCCCGGCGGGATTCAACGACACGCCCTGTGGGAGCACCACGGTTGTGTCCTTGAGGCTCGACTCGGCGAGCCCTTCGGGATTCAGAGCGGCTTCCTGGGGCAGATGCACGCCGACGGTGAGGCCAGTCGGGCTGCTTGCGTCCGGAATGTCTGGGGCCACGCTGAGAGACGGAGAGAACGGCAGGTGATTGCAGCCTTGCAATGCTTCGGGTAGCTGGTAGGAGACGGGCGTCGCCTGTTCGGCGGGCCGTTCGGTCGAGTTCCACGAGTCCGCAGACAACGTTGTGTGAAACGGCTCCGCGCACGAGCTCGGCAGCACCAGGAACGGCGGTGGCGAGGTTTCCTTCGAGCTGGAGCAAGACCCAAGTTCCTCGAGGCAGTCCCAACCGCGCTGGTTGTCGTGACGGGGGTCTCCGGGAACGCCCCAGAAGGTGAGCTTCGCGTCGAGCAGCCACGCGACCTCGGTGATGTCGCTGGATGCGATCGTCACCCCGTAGTCCCCTCCCGTGCGCACCGTGGCATCCAGGAACACGGGGAAGATCCCGCCGACGCTGAAGCCGAAGCGCGCCGGCTCGCCGACGCGCGGCTTCATGATGAAGATCGGCGTGACCAGCGTCTCGAACTTCGTGTTCTTGGGCTCGTTGAAGGTGATCGTCGCCACCCCCACCGCCGACTGTGAAGGACATTCGTTGACGAACGCCTTCGCATTGACAAGTTCCATTTTGGCGAACTGGGCGTCGGTGCACTGCACGAACGGCGTGGGATTGCCGAACAGGCCCCGGGGCAGTTCGGACACGATGTCCTTGCTCAACCCAGCGCTGCGAGGAAGGCCCTGGGAGTCCGCCCTCTGAGAGTTGGGCGTCACCACGCTCGTCAGCTGGAACGGATGAGAGCCGGCCTGCAGATCGAGCGAGCCACCGGGTTCTTCGGGTGTGAGCGCGTAGTCTTCGATCCCAAAGCTTTCACCCTCGTCGATCTGCAGCGGATGACTCGCGCTCACCGCCTGCACCGCGCCGCCGCCTGAGACGGTCGCGGTGTTCAGCTCGCCGGTGGACGCTTCTTCTTGCACCTGCACCGTTATCACCACTTCGATCTGCTCATACGGAGGCAACGATTCCGAGAACGTGCAGGTCAGAGTTTTCAGGACGCAGAGAACCGGACCGCGGTTGCCCTGCACCGCGTTCTGACCGGCGATGCCCTTGATCTGAGTCGCCTTCAAACCCGGTGGGAGCTGATCCACGATCGTGACCGGTGTGGGCTTTCCTTCCGTTTCGCCTTGCGCCGGCGCATCTCCCAGGTTCTGGGCAGTCACCACGATCTGGCCCTGTTCGCCGCTGGTCAGGCTCGTCGGGCGAGCACCGCTAGTAAGCCCCCACCACGGCGCCAGCGCTTCGGCGGACGCCGACTCGGCGCTCACCCCAACCACCGCGAGAGCGGCGGCAATGCAAAGGATCAACCCGCTCAACCTGATTGCACGCACCACGATCACCTCCGGCCCTTCTCAGCCGCTTTGTCATTGCGGGCCGGTTTGGCCGCATACCGTTTCCTTGCCGTGCGCTCGCATACCGTCCGCTTGCGCTTTCTACGATCCTTCCGGCACGCGCTCAGAGCCCGGGCCAGCTTCTGTGCGCGTGTCAGCGACCGCGGCCTGAGCACCGCTGGAGATGCGCTCACAGTCCTATTGCCTGTGCCGGTGAACGTCGCGCTGGCGGGCGCGCCGAAGATACCCGGCTGTGGTGCAGGCGCAGTGCGACAGGCATCGGCCGTCGTGCACGCCGGCGCGAGGACCGGTGCACTGAGGCACGGTGCGCCAAGAGTGCAAACATGCGCGTCATACAGGTCAAGCGCAGTGTCCACATCCTGGCCCACCAGCCTTTCGCCCGTGAGGAAGAACACGTCGTCACCGCTTTCGCTCGCATCCACGAACCCCGATTCCCCGATCGCGGTGCCCGAGCTGACCAGGCCCACGCAGCCGGCGTCCACCTCGCTGAACGTCGCTGAAGAGTCCGTGCAATCGCCGATTCCGACAGGCTCGTACTCGTAGACATCCTCGTCGTGGTTTATGTCCTGCGCCACCAGCGCGTCGCTGCTGTCAAAGAACACGCGACCCTCGTCTGAGAGGTAGCGCGACTGGTGAAACGCCATCGTCAGACCCGAGGGGGTCCAACTCGGCACGTTCGCCGCCATTCCCTGTTCTTCGCGCCACAGCCCGTTGCTCTCGAGACCCACAAGACCGCTTCTGAGCTTCGCGAACTGCACGCCCGCCGGCCTCGCACCGGTGGGATCGCACGACACGCATACCACGCGACCCGCTCCACCGCTCGCTTCAGCGTCATACATGTAGACCTCCTCATCGGGCCTACCGGATGCCTGCGCGTCGCGATTGTCATAGCCGGTGAGCGACCGGTCTGACATGAACACCAGCTTGCGGCCATCGGGGGAGACCCGGGCGGTAAGGCTCCTGAGCGACTGTGCCTGCTCCCCCCTCCAGTCGGGCCAATCATCGCCCGAGAGCACCGCGACCAGCTTCGGCGCTTCCCAGCTGCCACCGTTGTAATGGCGCACATACAGGTTGCACGTGGCGCCCGGAGGCGGCCGGTTTTCGAGACAGTCGCCTGGAAGAGCGCCATCGGCGAGCACGCCGTTCGCAACGAAGTACACCCACGAGCCGTCCTCGCTTGCACCCGGCATTGAGCCCTGCACATCCGCCCTCACCCCCTGGACAGAGGTCAAGTCAGACAGTTCACAGCGTGGTTCGCCCGCCACCTGCACGATCGCGCACTCGTACAGGTCGCGCTGCCCCGACGCTTCCCCGGAGTCCGCGGTCAAACGTTGCTCGTCGGTAAAGAACACGCGCGATCCGTCGCTCGAAGCCAGCTGGAATTCCGGCGTGACCTGGCCTGCGCCTGAACCGGACTGGACGGCATCCAACTCGACCGTGCTTTTGTCGTTCATGTCACGCAAATAGAGGTGTCCAAGGAATTCATCCCAAACGATCCGCGATCCGTCGTCGGAGACCGCGCGCCTGGTTGCCGTGTCTTCTCTTCCAAGTTCGGCCAGCCCACCTGCCAATTTGCCGTCGGGCAATATGCTGACGAGCTTCAGCGCTTCTGAGGGCGGGCTGGCCGCCGACCACTCATACAGCCCGTTCGCAGTCTTTTCCTTGGGGTTCGGCGGGGCCGTCAGGGCGACGGCGGAGGACACGATCGCATGCGAGAGATCCGGGGTGGCGTCGACAAAGCCCGCTTCTCCCTGGGTGTGGGTCGGGATGCCGCCGAATTTCACGCCTTCCGGCACGTCGGCGAAGCCTTCCGCACCGGTGACCAGCGGCGTGTAGCAGCTCGCCGGCGCACTCGCGCACGTGGAATTGTGGCGCACATACTGGGTGCGTTCAGTGTCAGGGGGAGAGGCATCCGGGGACAGCGAGGTGAATTCACCGTCCGGGTCAGCCAGTCCCAACGAGAGATCTTCAGAGAAGAACGGGTATTCGTTCGGAACTCCGACGGCGCTTCCGCTCGCGTTCGTGTGCGGAAGCGAGATGTCTTTGGAGATCCAACCAGCGACTCCGCGTGTGGAGAGAATCTGCTCGCGTTCAGAATATCCCTGCGCGGCTGCTTCGGTCGGTCGCGAGCCACCGTAGGTGATCGCTTCACCGGAGGCAGATGCCTGGACCAGCGCAACTTCTTCGATCGGGGAGATCAACGCTCCCCGCTTGTCCGCCGGCGAGACCAACTCCCACTGGCGGCCGTCTGGCAGTACCAGCTCGGCGCCCACCCTTTGCGTCGTGAACATGCGATCCGGTCCCGGGAAGGACTCGGCCTCGCCGGCCAGTTCGCTCACCGCAACGACCCGGTAGTGGTAAGTCGTGTTGGGCGAAAGTCCCTGCACGTTGCGCACAACGCT